>CALGXJ010000128.1 GCA_937936035.1 Eximiradius proteiniborus | reverse complement strand
TTTAATTTATCTTTGTCTCGAAGGACTAATGTCCCGTCGTTGTTTAATTTAAAGCCAATATCAGTAAGACGCTTTGGTGCGTCCGGGTCGTCCGACGGACTAAGAACGGAAGTCCCCACAGCACGTAACCTTTGCTGCAAAGACGAAATTGATGTATCTTGCCTTTGAATATCTTTATTCTGGCTCAAATTAAACAAAACGCCGTTGTATTCTTTAATTAAAGCATCGACAAAGCTTTCAAATCCATCAACATCAATTTCGGTAGCAATGCTGATTGGTTGGGCATCTGATGCTTGAGGTTTCAACAAGTTAATTGTAAGGCCGGGCAACACATCTTTCACTTCGTTAGAGTTTCTCGTAATCTCTATCCCATTTGCGTCGAAGCTCGCATTAAGCAACGCCGCATCAGAAACTTTATAGCCTGCTGAACCTCCACTAATAGTTGTACGAGAGTTCGGGTCAGTGTAAAGCGAAGTGGTCCAGCCTAATAGTTCAGTTGTCGATGTTTGAGTAAAAGTAATCTTATTGTTTTCGCCGGTTTCTTTGGACATAAGGGAAATTCTTCCTGTTGTTTCAGTATCTTTTACAAGCGATGCACTAATTTTAACGTCTTTAATCCCGTTGATAGCATTTACAATCTTTTTCATTGCTTCTTCGTTTGTCTCGCTTCCGGTAAAATTAACCGTAACTGTATAAGTTTTGTCGTTAACAGAAAGATCGAAAGACTTTGTGCCGGCAGTTTCTCCGAATGCATCCGAAAGATTAAGTCTATTGGACACCAACACATCATTTGTAGCAATACGGTTTACCTTTATTGAGTTAGAACCGACTATGGCATTTCCGTCAGCTTTTACAGTAAAAAATTCGTTGGTTGTAGCGGTAGCTTTATAAGTTTTGAACTTATCATTTATCCCATTTTTGGGAGTAAATGTAAAATTATCGCCAACCTTTTTATATTCGCCAAATTTATCGAGTTGAGAAATAAGCGAGTTCAGCTTACCATTCAGGTCGTTGTAAAACTTTTGGCGAGTTTGAAGAGTTTGCTTACGCGACTTTAATCCTTCTGTGCGACTTGCTTGCGACTTTTTATATGATTCGACAAGCAATTCGCTATAGGACTTGTCGCTGCCCGATATTCCGAACGTGTCTATAGCCATAGTCATTACCTCCTTCGCTATTCAAAATTAAAGGCTTTTGCCCATGCGTTGCGGAGCTCGGTAATTATGTATAGCGCTTCGTCGTATTTTTTCTGGAAAATACATCTCTGGCAATATTCGTAAAGCCGATAAAGACGGGTTGCTGTTTCTTCGTATTCGAAATTGAGAGCACCCATAAGTTCAACAAGCACTCTGCTCATTTTATTGACATCCTGTCTTTTGCAGCTTACAATGAATAAATCATACATTTTCAGGATAATTTTTTCTTTGCTCCACGAAAGGACTTCCTGTTCGAGATAAGCAGGAATTTTTTTCTCTTTGCCACCACCATACATTTTCGAGGCGGCAAGTTGTTGTGCTTGTGTCAACATACGTTCATCCTCACATTTTGTTTTCTAAATGGAGCGGTATCTTCCTGATACCGCTCTTTATTTCAAGCAAAAACTATGCCCAATTACCTAAACAATTGCAAGAATTGTTGTGGATTTTGGTTTGCTTGGGCAAGCGAAACAAGCGATGCTTGTTGTAAGAACTGGGATTTTATAAGTTCCATTTGCTCTGTTGCGACATCAGCATCTTCGATACGTGATATTGCAGCTTTGTAGTTTGTGATTTGCGATTTAAGCACATTTTCTTGTGCATTGATACGAACCTCGATTCCGCCGAGATACGATGCGACTTTGTTAATGTTATCAATAGCCATAGCAAGCGACGAGATTGTTCTAGTAATAGCAGAAGTTGCGCCAACGTTATTAAATATACCAAGATTGGTAGCAGAAACAGCGTTAAGATTCTCAAGGTTCAGTCCTGCTACGCCAGCAAAGCTTGTTGAAGCACCAGTAGCACTGCCTCGAACAGCTGTTGCTTCGCTTGTTGCATTCAAATCAAAGCTACCAGCGACGTTAAAATCAGGATTGCTTGTAGTTAGGTCAATTCTTATCTTCATCAAATTGTTATTAGCATAATAGCCGGTAACCCATTCGCCTGTAAAGTTGCCTTGAAGCAGCTGCTTGCCGCCGAACACAGTTGAATCTGTAATAAACTGAATTTGCTGAGCAAGGCGGTATGCACCTTTTGCAAGTGCAACTTTTTCGTCTGTGCCCAAAGCACCCGATGATGCAGTTGCAGCTGCATCCTTGATTTGAGTAACAAGTGTACTAATCTGGTCAAGAGCATCCTGAGCTATTGATGTAACATTTTTAGCATCACCAGCTGAATTGAGCGCAGCTTTCAATGCACCGTTGCGAGCTTGCAATGCACGTGAAGTAATGTAGCCGGATACGTCGTCAGCGGCAGAGTTAATTCTCTTGCCTGTCGATAGTCGCAATTGGCGAAGAGCAATATTGTTGCTCGAAGCCGTAAGAGCGTTGTAAGCATTGTCCGCGGGGATGTTCGTCCGTATTCTTGAATCACCGCTAATTGCTGATGGCATAAGCCCCTCCCAAAGTTAAATGATTTTTTGGTGCCTCCTCCACCAAAATTTTTCATCCTTATATATATATATCGGCAATATTAATTAAAACTTTAATAAAAAAGGACGGAAATCTTTCCGTCCTGAAAAAATTTTCACCACTTTATTTCTCGCTATCTCAGTTAGTTATTATCTGAATAGCTGCAAGAACTGTTGTGGATTTTGGTTTGCCTGGCTCAATGACACCAAAGAAGCTTGCTGCAAGAACTGTGATTTAATGAGTTCCATTTGTTCAGTTGCAACGTCTGCATCTTCGATACGTGAAATTGCAGCTTTGTAGTTGGTGATTTGAGATTTCAACATTGCTTCCTGCGAGTTGATACGAACCTCGATACCACCAAGATACGACGCTACTTTGTTAATATTGTCAATTGCCATTGCAAGCGATTGCAATGTTCTGACTACATTTGATTTTCCATCGGGACCATTTAGATAACCGAAGTAACCCAGATCAGAAGAATTGATATTATTAAACTGTTCCAGATTCAAGCCGCTTACACCAGCAAAGTTTGTCGATGCTCCTGTTGTAGTTCCACGAACAGCTGTTGCTTCGCTTGTCGCATTCAAGTCGAACAATCCATTGACGTTAAAGTCCCTATTGTTTACAGTTAAATCAATGGAAATCTTCATCAAGTCGTTATTGGCATAATAGCCAGTAACCCATTCGCCAGTGAAGTTGCCTTGAAGTAGTTGCTTGCCACCGAACACAGTTGAGTCAGTAATAAACTGAATTTGCTGAGCAAGGCGGTATGCACCTTTTGCAAGAGCGACTTTTTCGTCTGTGCCCAAAGCACCCGATGATGCAGTTGCAGTAGCATCCTTGATTTGAGCCATTAATGAATAAATCTGGTCTAATGCATCCTGTGCAATTGAAGTAACATTTTTAGCATCGCCTGCAGAATTGAGTGCAGCTTTCAATGCACCGTTGCGAGCTTGCAATGCACGTGATGTAATATAGCCCGAAACATCGTCAGCTGCCGAATTGATGCGTTTCCCTGTGGAAAGACGTAATTGACGTAGTGCGATGTTGTTGCTTGACGCTGTTAATGCATTGTAGGCATTTTCTGCCGGAATATTGGTGCGGATACGGCTTTCGCCGCTAATTGCTGATGGCATAATAAACCTCCATGTAAATTATTTGTTTTAGGGCATCCTGCCATCAATATTTATTTAAGTCCTATCTTCCTGATTTATTTTTCGGCAACTCTCTGAAAAACTTTAATCCTTCAATGTTTTTCAGATTTGCATTTTCTTTTCAATTAATTTATCGTCAGTTTTTTTCTGAACTTTAGCAAAAATTTTTCAATTCATCAATTTTTTTACAGCATCCATTATTTTTTCGGGGCGTAGGTGCTCTAAGCAGAAATACTCTTCGTTTACACACTTCGCACTGAAAAAGCACTTGCATTCTTTGTCCGGCTCGACTATTTCGCCTCGTCCGTATAGTTCAAATTCGTATTTATTGAATATGTTGTTCATCAGAACAACCTTTTTCCGAAGCCCTACTGCGATATGAAGCCCCATTGTTACAGCAGTTACCACCAAATCGCACTGATTAACAAGCGAAATAAATGTATTTAAATCAAAATATCCAAAGTAGCGAGCTCCGCTTTCTTTGGATATGCTTGTGTTCTGCTCGTGCTCTTGCTCGCCACCCAACAGAATTGGCTCATAGCCGGCGGATTTAAGTTCTTTGGCAAGTTCTATCCAGTATTCCTGCTTCCATAGTCGCGACACCCAGCGGGCTCCACAACCGGTATTTAGCCCAATCACTCCTTTTCCGCGATTGGGTATATCCCATTGCTTGTCATTTTTTAATTCAAGTTCGTATTCTTCACCTGCAAATTCGTACCCGCATATTTCGAAAATTTCCTGAAGATAATTTTTAGTGTTTGCTTTGTTAACATCGTCGAATAGTCCGGTTAGATACTTATGAATAGCACGTTGATTTGCAGGCATAGGTTTTCCTTCGACAAGTGTGAACCCATCGATATAGTCTGAGTTCAGCTGCGATGCCAAAGCACAAGCGTGATGGTCTTTATCTAAATTGATAACTTTAAAAAAATGAACACTTCGCAAGCTGATTACCGATTCAAGGTTAAATTGCAACACTCTGTCGACTGTGGATGGAATAACTTCGGGCGAGTTTGTTACCCACCATAGCAGACATTTAGGGAATTCCTTCTTTATGCGTTTGATTAGTGGTGTGGTTCTTATCACATCGCCAATTGCACCAAGCTTTATTATAAGTATATTTTCTTTTGATGGAGAATATTCAGGACAATTTTGGCAATGATAACCACTTTTTTTGTGCGGGCGACAAGGTATATCGCCGCGAAAATACCTGCAATCTTCTTTGAATAGCACTTTTATCACCTATAATGAGTATTTCAACAATAGCATAAAATTGAGAACAGGAACAATTTGCTCTTTCTTTTCAAAATATTGAAACGGGGTAAGCAATTCCCCGCGTTTATTGTCTCTTGGGAATAGATTCAAAACACCTACTCCAATTGATGCATCAATTCTTAGTTTCGATTTTAATTGACCTTCTATTCCGAGTCGGGCAAAGCTACCAATGCGAAATGCACCGGATTTTCTATTAAGGACGTAGGAAGTATCACGGTTTTGATCGTTGCGCCAGCTGTCGCGATAGGTTAGCTCTGAGCGAGTGATAATATTACTGCGAAGGTCTGCCCCGGCGTAAATGTCTGTTCTTGCCCAATCTAAATGCGAAAGCACATAATAGAACCCAGAACCAACCGATAAATTATGCACCTCGTGCCAGTAAAATATTGTAAGCAAGCCGCTCACAGGATAACGTTCTCCCGATGAATATATCGTAAAATCAATATCGACAGGAACACGTATTCTTTCGCCCTTATACATTGTAAGTCGTGCCGAAAAACCTGCCTGAACAGCATCGAAACTACCACCATAAACAAATTTCTTTGTTGTATCATTCTGAATAATCGGTAATTTGGCTGGATTGTCGCCTAATATAGAAAATGTGGATATTCCTACTCCAACAGAGTATGCGTCGAACATATCGGCTTTCGCAGCAGAACCAATAAGAAATATCAAGAGTGCAACTAATAATATTTTTTTCATATTAATGCTTTTTTTTGTATAAATATTATTCATAATAACAAAAAAGACGGCTCATTTACTACAATTTTTCTTTTATCGAGTAATTTTTTGTTTTTTCGAAGTTCTGCTTTACTATCATCTCACCAACCAGCCCGATTGAAAAGAACTGTACACCTACGATTATCAGAGCAATCCCAAAGTTTGCGAGCGGACGGTTGCTCAGATATGTGTTTCCAAGAAACCATTCAACTGTAAGATATGCATTAATAGCAAAACCTATCAAGGTGAAAATTGTTCCAAACAGCCCAAAAAAGTGCATAGGTCGCTTCATAAATCTTGTGATAAACACAAAGGTAAGTAAATCGAGAAAACCATTTATAAACCGGGACAAACCAAATTTAGACTTTCCATATCGCCTTGCGTGATGAACTACAGGAAGTTCTGCCACCCGAAAACCTTCCCAATGGGCAAGCGCCGGCAAATACCTATGCATCTCTCCATACACTTGCAGAGTGTCTGTAACTGATTTACGATAAAGCTTCAGCCCGCAATTAAAATCGTGCAGTTTTATTCCGCTCACAAGCGATGTGACAAAATTGAACAGTTTCGATGGAATTGTTTTAGACATCGGGTCTTTACGGTTTTGCTTCCAGCCAGTAACAAGGTCGTAGCCTTCTTTCATTTTCTTTGCCAAATTTTTTATTTCGGCTGGGTCGTCCTGCAAATCTGCATCCATTGTAGCAACAAATTTGCCACGCGCAGACTCGAATCCAACGGCAAGTGCCGCACTTTTCCCGTAGTTGCGGCGGAAACTAATATAGCGAAAACGTTTATTTCTGCGATGTATCTGCTTTATATAGTCGAGCGAACCGTCAGTAGAACCATCATCTACAAATATCACTTCGTATCGTCCGTGCGTAAGTTCCTGAAGCTCTTTCTCTAATTGCAATGCGAGTTCGGGAATGGATTCCTCTTCGTTGTAAAGTGGAATTACAACTGAAATTAACAATTCGCCCTTGCTGTTTTTCTGTTGGTTCTGCTGGTTCTGTTGATTTTGATGTCGCTTTGCATTTTGTACGTCTTTTTGATTTGCTTTTTCTTTTTTCTGGTTTTCTTTTCTGTTTTCGTTATTTCTTTTTTCCATAATCTATCTGTTAATTAATAATTTGTTAATATAAATATTATTATTGATGTCGAATATTTTAATAAAATAAACACCATTCTGTAAATTTGCAAGATTAATTTTTTCGCTCGAAAGCGAATTGGTATTAAACACAATTTCTGACAGTTCATTGTAAATTTCAATTTTACTGATTTTTTCGCTATTGTTTAGCGTTATCCAGCCATTAGACGGATTTGGATAGATCGAAAAATTTTCGTTGTTCTGTGCCACTGAGGTTGGAACTTTCGTATAAACTACATCTATATAAATCGGTATTTTCGGGAGGTTTTCGTTGTTTATCACAACAGAGTTTGTTATTTTCATATCAGCAGAAAAAAGCAGATTCAATTCATCATAAATTCTTGCAGATTTGATGTAATCTGGCAATTTCCCCCACGAAACAGTTGCAACAGACGGAACGCGTTTATTTAATTCAATTTTATAACGATGATGAAATTCATTTTCCTCGGCTGGCACACTTCTGAAATCTTTATAGCTAAATAGTCCATCAATGTTTGTTGTATCTAAGTTGAAAACAGCAAAAATATCAAATGCCGGTGGTGGAAATGGTGGAATTTCGATTTCTCTGAGGTGAGCATCTAACCCATCAGTAGCCGAAGAAACTGCACCAAACTCAAGCAGACTATCTGTTGCGAAAGTATTATCAATTGTAAGCCGCACTCTCACATCAAATTCTGCAGAGATTGCCTCTGAATACATAAAAAACGCAATTATTGCAATAGTGAATATTTTTATTCTCATATCTAACTTCCTTCTTATAAACTAAAACAAATGGGCATCATTTTTTGTAGATGCCCATTTGTCGCGAAAAAGATAATTAAGAAATTATCTTACAATGTTGATTTTAGCAACTTCTGTGCGGTCGCCGGCAACGATTTTAACGATATAGTTACCAGTTGCGAAGCGGGAAGCATCAAAAGTATATGAATGATTGCCAGCATTCAGGCTGCTGTTGAGCAATGTAGCTACTTCGTTACCGAGTGCATCGAACAACGAAATTGTAACATTTGCATTCATTGGAATTGCAAAGTTCACAGTTGCTGTTGATGAAATCGGATTTGGACTTACCATCAGATTAGCATCCGATAATGCATCAACTTTTACAAGCTTGAATGCATTGTATGTAGCACGGTTAATGGTTACAGCATTGTTGAAGCGGTTGATTTCGCCAAATACTTCGCCAGTAACTACATCAACTACTTTGTATGCATCTTTACCATTTTCTATTGAAACAGTAAGAGGATATTTAACGCCCTGAACGCGT
The DNA here is from genome assembly GCA_937936035.1 of Eximiradius proteiniborus. Classification (GTDB taxonomy): domain Bacteria; phylum Bacteroidota; class Ignavibacteria; order Kapaibacteriales; family UBA2268; genus JAKIZO01. Next base: position 41,445 of record CALGXJ010000128.1, on the reverse strand, counting down.
ACAACACCTTCGTTTTCTGTTGTCAGGTAGCTATTGTTAGCAAAGCGTACATCGAACATTTCTGCAAGTGGTGCAGGTGGAAGTTCAAATGTATTGCCGCTGATTGCTACATCGTTTGATAAATATAATGTTCCGTGGTTGTTTTCGCTGTCTTTGATATTCAATACAGCTGAATTTGCAAGAACTGACTTCTTAACAACTGAACCATCGATTGAGTTAAGTTTGAACCCAAAACGCAAGTTCTGAGGAACATTAACTTTCAAGTAACCAGTTGTATTAACTTTAATCCAGTATCCAAGACCAGGAAGAATTTCGGATACTTCTTTATAACCTCTGTTAGTTTCGTATGCCCACACACCATATTGGCGAGTGAAGTTTACATCTGGAGCATCCTGACCAGCATTCAAAGCATCAAATCTAATGTAGTCAATACCTAATGGAACAGAAACTGAACCAATTGTGTTCCAGCCTGTGTATAAACGAATACCGTTGAAAGGAGCAACATTCTTATCAAGGTCGTAGATAAATGTGCCAGGGAATTTAGTATCAACTATTGAATCGTATTTTACAAAGTAACCAATACCTGGTTGCAAAATACCATCCGGAGGAGTTTGATATTGGTTCTGAGTGAACAATATTGGAATATTGATAGCATTCTTATAGAAGTTCGTATAGTATGGATTCACCGGACGAACAGGCATTGAAAGCAAGTTCCATCCTTTCTTGATGATAGGTTCGCCAACTTTATTTACATAATCAACAACAGTTGGCAATGTGTATTCAATCACAAATTCCTTAACTCTTGGATCAAGAATTGAGAATGAGAATTTACCATCGCCTAATGGTGTTGCTTGGCGCATATTAACTGCTGGGAAGTAAAGTCCGTTTTGTTTGTCGTGAATATAGAGCTGAGCACCTGGATAGAAGTCCGTAGTGTCCCAAGTTAATGTTACTGGATAACCATTGTTTGGCTCGAACTTACAATAGAAAATATGTGATTTAGCTGTATAGTTGAAATCACGAATATCGCGAGAATTTGAACGGCGTTGGGCTTCGTTTGCTGCAAAATCCCAGAAACCATTTGGATATTTTGCCGCCAATGTTGGATTTACTGGGAACCAACGGGCATCAAATATTGAGTTGCCTTGTGGATCCTGACCCAATGGCCATTCATATGGGCATTCGCCATAAAGTGTATCAATTTCGTCCGATGCACGAGTGCCAGTACCGAAAATCAGCAGCTTGCTTTCGCCTTTATTGTTAGATACAGCAAGTTTGATACCTGGGACTATGTTTGTTTTAACTATTGGCTCAACTGGTGTTTTGAAGAGAATAAAGTTTACTTCTAATTTAGTTGGGTTTTCGTCAATATATGGTGTAGTGAATGTAATATGACCAGTATAGAGCCCTTCTTTTTCGTTGTCGAATGGTGATGTGGTAAGTTTCGATGGATCGCAATCTACCAACAAGAAGATTTCACCATCAGGACCAATTGGCTGACCTTTTGGATCTTTGAAATCTTGCGAACCGAGAATTCCAAAGTCGATGTAGTTAATAAAGCCTTTTCTTGTAAGCTGAGGAATTGGGTTTTTCGAAATAGAACCAACTGTTACAGTCTGGAAGTTCAACCAAGGTTGGTCTGATTCAACTACGATGTCTTGAATACGGGTTTTCGAAAGTGCATCAGGAATTCTAACACGAACGATTCTTTGAGCGCGGCGTGGTTGAATATCACCATTATCAACTGTAAGTGGAGTGTAGATTTTCCAGTAGCCGCTGCCCATCTTCATTACAGAGTCGCTGGAGGTCGGGCTTGTGGTCTGAACAACACCAGGACCTGGCATAAAGCGGAATTCCGGAATTTTTTCGAAAATGGTAACCCAAATTGAACCTGGAATATATCTTTCAGGATATGTTTGCCAATCGATAACAGCAGCTGGCAGGTCGTCGTTACGCATACCTGTCAAGCCAGTAATAGGCAATTGGTTAGTAGTTGTACCTTCATCGTTTGTAAATGCAAGCGAAGTTGGAGTGCATGGGAAGTTGTTTACTGTAAATACGTGTTCACGAATATTGATACCATTGTATTTAATTACGTCTGCGTTAATGTAGATTGGAGTATTTACCGGCAAGTTTGGATTTTCTTTGTCTACCAATACTTCAAATACTACATAAAGCAGTACCTGATATCTACGATTTCCTATAGGCATTGCTGGAAGTGGTGTAGTTGAAGCACCAACAATTTTGAATTTTCTACCAACAGAAGGAATTGGATCTGTTCCTTTTCTTGTTGGGAAAAGATTTTTTGTATAGTTGGTATCAGGCAGTACAAATGTTTGGAAATTGAAGTTTTTAGCAAGAGGTTCTACATAAGGTAAAAACCTGTTGTCGTTTCTTGCCTGAGCTTCCTGAGCAGTTACAGGATGGTGAGTTTGAATACCAACTGCTCTGAAAGCATTACCATTATACGAAATTGAAAACTCAAAACTTTTGATAGGAGCAAAAGTCTGGTCTGTTACTTCTATAAATACTGGCAAAAGGAATTCACGCTTCGATGTTGATGAAGGCGGAATCCAAATTCTGCCATCGGGATACCAAGCTTGATTGTAACCGGTCAAATCGCCGGTTAAATTCAGCTGTGGTATAATTACATCGCATTGAGCCTGTGCTTCAACATATGTTGTAAGTCCAAAGACTACAACTAATATGCCGAGTAGCATTCGACTTACCCTGCGAGTTAATAAGAGTTTATTCATGATACCCCCAAATTAATAAATTAATATTTTATTAGATTTTTTATAATTTTCTCTGCTTTACTATCTATTTCAACTATATAGATACCACGTGCAAATTTTTCTGCATTTATCCGTATGTGTTTTTCGTATGTATTTTCAAAATATATCATTTTACCGTTTATATCATACACTTTAACAATTTTTTCGTCTTCGTTGTCTGTTCTTAATGTTATGCAATCACAATTTCTGCTGTAATACACAACAGTTTCGTAGTCTTTTTCAACTACCGTTGTAGTATCCGGAATATCTGAAGTAAGTTCCAGATTGTTGATTTCAAATCGAGTAATGCAATCGCAGTCTCCAACTATTGCATTATCAATTGAAATCCATCCCGTGTATTTGCCAATATCGCTATTGTTCATTATTTCAATAATCAATGTATCATTAAGCACCTGATTATTGACAGAAATATCAAGGTTTATCAAGCCGCCTTCATTTGTAATATTGTTAATAACAATGTTATCGCTCATCGGCTCGACTTTTGATATTTCGAACGAACTGCCATTTTTCTTTAAATCCAGTTTAACATTGCTAACTTTTTTTCCGTTGCTGTTTAGAATTAGCTTTGTTTCTTTTGCACCCTGTGAGTCGAAGTTTAATTGGTCATCGCTAAATAAAGCACTCAGTTTTCTATCCGGTTTATCTGCGATAACCGCTTCGACTTTTGCCTGCTGTGGTTCAGCGATATTTTTCTTGAACTCTTCGGTAAATGCGATGTAAGACAAACTTACTGCCGAAGTGTCATCGCAATCGCCAAGCCATTCGCCTTGAATCGCAAGCAATGGCAAATCGCCTTCCACAGGTGCAAGGAACGGATTTAAATGACCAGCAGTTCCATAGATAGCGCTATCGGCTGCCGAAATTGTAAATTGCTTTATTTCAAAGAACTCGGACAATGTACCAAATGTACTGACAAAATTAAATTTGATTTTCGAAGGGTCATACTTTATTTCGAAATTATACCCGAACAAAGAATCTGCCTTCGTAATCTTACCAATTGTCAAAAGAACTAATACTTCGTAATTATTAATGTCTCCGCATACATCTATTGTCTTAACGCTTTGAAGCGTTGGTTTAATCGTATTATTTTGGGCTACCAGGCTGCTGAGCATTGTAACTATCAGCAGCCCGATGCCGCAAATTCTTTTCAGCATTATCTCGAAACAACTATTTTATTAGAAACAGTGTTGCCATTACCGGTTAAGCGGTAAATATAAACGCCGTTTCCTACTTTCTTGCCAGCTTCGTCTGTCAGGTTCCAGTCGAATGAATATTGTCCGGCTTTGAGTGAACCTTTGTGCAATACTTTAACCAAGTTGCCTTGTGCATCAAAGATTGCCAGTTCGTAGTTGCTGGAGTTGTCGATGCTAACAGCAATATTAGTAGTTGAGTTTGCAGGATTTGGATATGCAGACATTACAAATTCTTCGCCTGCCAATCCTTCAGCAAGTTTGATTTTAACGTTTTCAATATCGCGTTCGTTAAATCTAATATTGCTTGCGTTTATTTCTTTGTTGTTTGTAGTAACTGTAACATAAGCAAATGGTTTATTAGCAGCAAATTCACCAACGCCGCTAATTACTACATTGTTTTTGCCGTTCATAGCAATAACATTTTCATCGTTTGTGTTTACAGCAACTACTTCGCCGTCTAATTGGAATTTTGCACCAACCGGACCAACGAAATTAGCATCCAAATAGACTGGAATATTATAAGTATTTTCATTTATTCTTGTCCATTCGCCGAAACGAATCGATGCGATTTCATTATTTACTTTTCCGTATTGAGGAACAGTATCCCAAATCCAAGGCAAGTAAGGAATTCTGCCAGAGATATAAGCAATAATCAATGCAGCATCGTATTCGTCTGCCTGGAACATAATTTGTTTGAGAGAGCTGATGTCGGTAATTCTATGCATACTATCTGCATAGTTCATTGTTCTCCAAGGAATAGTCTTTCTATTGCCTAATGTATCATAATAGAAGCGTCCATTATGATTTACATCAGCATGATAAGCAGCACGGCGGCGGATTGAATCGAGAGGAACGTTTGTAGCAATTGCTCTCATTACCAAACGTGCATCGTTAATTGTTACAAAGCGGTTTTGTGGTTTGTTGTAGTGTGGTTCGCCGGCAGCTTTCGAGAAATCAACATCACCGTCGCCCCACCATTCAGCTATGTTGAAGCGTTTTTTAGCTCTGAGGAAAATCGACAAAGCATTATTTCTTGTCGGAGTCCATTCAGTAGTTTTGGAAGTTTCTGTAACTACTTTTACAGGATCGTATGGAAGATAACCGCCGTTGTACAAAGCGTTCATAAAGTCAGCTTTCTGCAAAAAGCCTTTGCCTTCGCCTTTTATACCAACTGCGCAGTTGTTAGTGAAAATTCTTTCATCGAATCCTGGCTCACCAGTTTGCCAGTAAGGAATTTGTTCTGCACGTTTACCAACTGTTCCGTAGCGGAATTCGATATCGCCCTGAGCTGAATATGGGTCAGTTGATTTATAGAGAATAAGTTGGAAATCAGCAACGCTTGCTTTGAAATCTGGTAAATAGTTAATATTTAGATTTTTCCATTCGATTATGAATTTGTCTGGTTCGCTCTTGTAAGAAATTGTAGTAGGAGCATAACCTTTAAATTTCACACTGTCAGGGCGGTAGTAATGATCGCCCCAGAATGGAGCAAGAACGTTTACCGGATATGATGGGTCGTCATAGAACAAAGCGTCTGGGTTCTTTGTTCCTGCAATTAATGTTGGAGGACCTTCCAATGTTCCGTTAATTGTAACTTTACCGAAAGTAACGAAACCATTAATATTAATCCAGACTTTAGTAAAGATTTCGCCATTGAACTCGAATGGGAATGGAAGAGGCACTTCTGCATAACCATCATCGAGGTCTAATGTATTATTTGGTGGAACCACAAAATTTTCGTATGGGATTGCAGTGCCACCTTGGAGGAATTCAAAGGGACGATTCACTAACTGAATGCCTTCGAATTCGCCAAAAACCTGAGCTTTCAATTGCTTACCCGGGAATACAGTCATCATCAGAACTAAAATCCCGGTAGCAAGGAAAAATAATCTTCTCATTTTAACTCCATTATTTATTTTGTATATCTTTTTCATAAGTTAATTTCATATGGCTCCCCCAACTTTTGTGGGGGAAGCCATACGACGACATATTATCTTACTACAACAACCGGGAAGACTGATACTGATTCACCGGCTACCAATCTTACGTTGTATGTACCGCTTGGTAAGAGCGAGCCTTTCACATCGACTGCGTTCCATTCTACGTTGTAGTTACCAGCATTGTATGGAGCATTGATAATTGTAGCAACTTTATTGCCAAGATTATCGAATACTTCCATTGTAACGTTTGTAGCGTTAGCAATGCTGAAGTTAATGTTAGTAGCAGCTCTTACTGGGTTTGGTGAAACGCTATTTATACGTGATTCAGTAACATCGTTTTGTCCGTCGACACTTGTAGCCATATCATAGATAATGATGAAGGCATCGATAGCGTCGGAAAGGATTGTAATGCGAGCCAAGTCAGGGTTGCCTACAACTGAGCTTTCAACAATTACGTTCTGGCTGTTTCTTACTGCACCTGTCTTCATATCAACTGAGAACAAGTTACCGTTCGAGTATGCATCGCGGATGTACCAGCTTGCGCCTGTTGGGTTAACAGGATCGTTCTTAGCAGGAACTGAACTCTTTGGCCAAGTAATAGTTACCGGGTAGAGGAGCGAGCCACTTCCGGTTGTTCTTTCGCCGCCAGCCTGGAAGCGTCCACGGTATACTCTTTCACCACTTTGACCAGTCAATGCTCTTGGATAGATGTTACGGTGCAAACCATTACGTGTTGGGATTGACCAGCGAGCATCGAATACGTCGTTTGGTGGATATGGAGGAATTTCGAATTCGCAGAGATCGTAGTCTATTGCGCCAATATCATTTCCATCAGTTCCGTCGCCAGTAGTTGCACCATTTTGAGCAGTACCGAACACGAGAGTTTGGTTAGCACCAATTGCGTTAGCAACTGTTACTGGTACTAAGAAGTCTGTTGGCAATGAGAGCTGTAATCTGAATTCAAGAACAGCAACTTTACCAGCTTTATCGCGAGCTTCGATTCGAACAGTAACTTTACCGTCCGGGTCGCGATTGAGGTTAAAGTTGTTTGTCCAGATACGAATTGTTGTATCGGCTTTGCTCAATGGTCCACGAATAGATGATGGAGTAATATTGAGCTTGCTTTGATCGCTTGGTTTAACCAATGTTAATGTAATAACTTCATCGGAGTTTATGCGTGCAAGATCTAAGTCTTTCAATGTAATGTATGCTTCCCATGGTTCGCCTTGATCGACGCACTCTACTGCAGGAACGCCTGAAAGCTCAGGAGCATGATCTGTTGGGAGAACCTTCAGGTTGAGAGTTTTAACTGCAGACAATCCATTTTCGTCAGTAACGATAATAGTTACTTTTTCATCTTTTGGAGCGTCCTGCATGCCAGGAGTTCCATAGAGCAAGCCGCTTTCTGCATTAATCTTCAACCATTTTGGTGTCTTTCTTTCAACGTAAATCTTACCAGCTTCTGGGAAGCAAGGATCTACGTAGATTGAATCTGATGGATATGTATCATAAGCAAGTTCAAATCTCAGACGTTCGCCAGTGTTAGCATCAAATGCCTTCACTATTCTTGTGCTATCCAACATTGATAAGTTATAATCAATACCTTCTTGTGCATTTGGCAATGCATCAGTAAGGATTTCCGGAGCATAGTTAATATATACATCAACTAATTTCTCAGTTACACCACCGTGTCCGTCGTTTGCTACGATTGCAAATACTGTATCGTTTACTAACGATGTAGTATTTTGATCGTTACGTCTCAACAGACCTAATGCAGTAGTTCTGTCGATGCTGTAATGCAACTGACCTTTCGAGAGGAAGTCAAATCCATAAGGATCTGCAACTGTTGGGTTGTCGTATTTAACCATATATTGGTTGGACATCCACAATGGGCGTAATTGTTTCATTCCGAATACTACTGTATCAGGAGCATCACCGCCACGCATAGCAATGTTCATAAATCCGTATGAAGTTCTGCCATAGCGGAAGTCCCAATCCAATGCCCAGCTATCTTCTAATTCGTCGTCTGTGTTGAAGTCAACTTTGAAGCGTAATCTATCAGTTAGATTTGCTTTAAGTTTGCCAGTTGCTGTTTTGCCGCAAGTGTAAACTGATGCAACGTAGTCTTTCATTACGAAATCGCTAGTATTCTTATCAACTTTAACCATAGCAGTGCCATGATTAATGCCAGGTTCCAAGAAGCGTGGAGCACTATCGACTACAAACACTTTTACAGTCTGACGAGTTAAGTAGTTCGAAGCGAAATCGATTGTGTCTTGTTGCAAGTAACGTGCATTTGCAATATCATAGATCGGGTTGCTAATATATTTCGGGAATATATTAATAAACTGATCAATTGTGTCCTGAGGTACGTTCAATGCTTTCAATACATCTACGCTGCGGTAGTGTGGTGGGAAGTTACGAACTTCGAGATAGAGATCTTCGCCGCCTGGCACTACATATGGGTTAAGTGGTTGACCTTTGAACATAAAGTAGCCGCTTGCATTATCTTTTTGATAAGTAGCTGCTAATGTATCAACCAACATCCATCTCTTAAGACCGGAGTTGTCATCTACCAACCAGTTATAGAGCAAGTTGGAGTACTGATTTGGATAGAGCAACGAGCGTGGATCGTAGAATTTATTGCTATCAATTGCTGTTACTGTCAAGATAGAATCACGACCACGATCGTATTCGCGACCAGTGTATGTGCCAAGAGGTGCTGGATATGATCTGTCTTCTGTTACAAATATCTTGTTGATAAAGTCTGTGATAATTAATGTATCTTTCTGACCTGGATTGAATTCAGAATCTACAATTTTTATTACTGTGTCCTGAGCTAAGCGAGCAAGATCGCCGGTGAATACAGGTGGCATTGTTGAACGAGTAACTTTGAATACAATACCACCATTGTAAGCTGACAATACACCTTCACGCCATAGAACTGTACGTGAAATGATGCGTACTACGTCGCCAGTATCAACTGGGAGTGCTCTGTAGCGTTCGCCAGCAAAGTAAGTTGTATTGGAAACAGGTGTAGTTCCTACATAAGTTCTGTTGTTTACAGGCATTGATGGACGGTTGCTGAACAGATCGAATACTTTTGCTAAAGCACTTGAATCTGCGTGGTATTTACGTCCCTGCAATGCTGCTGCATCTTCGTTGTATGCATCACGGTATAATTTTTCAAGAAGAACTGGGTTTGAATATGGAGCAAATGGGAACAAGCCATTCGAACCAAGGTTCAACAAACCTTCAGTTGTTCTTCTGATTGATGTGTTTGGATTTCTATTTGTGGAGTCTGGTACTAATTCAACTCTTGCGCGGAAGATTTCACGACGTGCTGCATCTTCACCAACTTGTTTGAGGTTTACACGGATATAGTCGCCAGTTGTTTCGTTGATTACAAAGAATACTGTTTCATTGAGCATTCTTGTGTCGTGGTTGTTCTTTTCGACTTCGCCATTGTTGTAATCAATCATTGTTTCGAGGAACAATGGATAACCAATTGGGTGGTAGTAGCGACCTGTTTCATCCGGTTTCCATTCGCCTTGAACTTGTGCTAGGAATGGATACTTCAAGTTGCCTTGGTCGTCGCGTGCTTCTACTGCGAATGGATCGCGCAGGTAGCGTTTTACATATTTACCATTAGATGGAGCGTTAGGAACATCATATCTCTTTACTTTTGGAGCAATACCAACTGCAAAGTCTTCAATTGGGCTCATACGGCGTTTAGTATAGTCAGCTGTTTTAATGTCTGTTCCTTTATCGTAAATATCATAGATATGACCACTCATTAAGTATTTTTCAGCAATGCTGTTTTCGCCAACTGTGTTTTCATCTTGTCCGTTTTTGAGAATAATTGGAGCATAGCTGTATTTTCCAATTGATTCAAATGGACCTTGTGTTCTTGGGTCTGAATTAGTTTGGAACAAGAATGGCAGATAGTTAGCATCAGCATTTACTACATTGTACTGGTCAGCTGGGGCAATATTTACAAAGAATGTTTCCATTCTTGCAAGTTCAGGTGAATTGTGATTGTTTTCAATGTTCAAAAGAACATTAGCTTCAGTATGGCCCCAGTAGTTGCCACGCAATGTGTCTGTACCGCCAGCACCAATACCGGTAGTTCCAGCAAGAACGCCTTTAGTATTTGGAGCATCTGGCAGACGGATCATAAAGCGTGCAGTGTTGCCATAGAATGAGTTTGCAGCTTCACTGAAAAGATATGATGGCAATGGACCTTGCACTTCACCATAGATTGTTGCAGGAGCTAAATCTGATGATGCAAAGTTGCCAACAGTTGTATTGGAAGCATCTTTAATTACCGGACCGCTAATGTAGTTCTGGCTCAAACCAATTGTATTGCGTTCGTCTGTCTTGTTGCCAGTTACTAGAGAGCGGTTGAAGATAAGTTTAAGATCGAAGTTATCTGAATATATTGCAGAACCTGTAAATGCAACGTTGTTTTGAATTCTAACACGGTTGAACAATACTGTATCAATGCGGTTAGTTCTTTCGAGGCTTGCTTTGTCTATTAAATAGATTGCACCACCAAGGCCAACACCATTTTCCGGAAGATTTGTTTCTTTGTGCCAGCGTTTAACATCGATAAGAGCCATATCAGCAGGTGTTACTTGCGACCAGGTTGCACCAGCGTCTTTTGTTGCAAGCAACAATCCAACATTACCCGATACGAAACCTTCGTTGTTATTTACAAAGTATACGCTGTTGAGTGTATTTGTTGTACCGGATGTAAGAACAGCCCAGTTGTTACCACCGTCAGTTGTTTTAACGATAGTACCACTTGAACCAACTGCATAACCTACACTTTGACCATAGAAGAATATTGATTTTAGTTCTTGGTCTGTTCCGCTATTTACGAAGTCCCAGGTATTGCCACCGTCAGTTGTTTTAATCATCACGCCAGCTTTGCCGGTTGCAAAACCAACCGTTGTGCTCTTGAACATAATATAGTTCAAGTCGGAAGTAAGACCTGGCATAATCTGGACATCCCAATCATCGCCGCCATTAGTTGTATAGAGGATTAAGCCTCTATCGCCAACCGCATAGCCTTTGTTTACGCCCACCCAGGCAACTGATTGCAGGTTGCGGGTAGCAGGACGTTTAACTGTCCAGTTTGCACCAGCATCTGTAGTCTTCAAAATATAACCTTCGTCAGCAACTGCATAACCTACTTGTGTGCCAACGAACAATATATCATTGATCTTAGGATCGTTAGTGATTGATGGAACACTTAGTTTTGTCCAAGTTTGTCCTTTATTTGTTGTCTTCAAAATAGTTGTGTATGCACCGACTGCGTAGCCAATATCATCAGTTGTGAAGTAAATATCAGTTAAGTCTACGTTAGTGTTGGATGGCATAAAGTCCCATTTTGCGCCGCCGTTGCTGAATTTAACGATCATACCGTTGTTGCCAACTGCGTAACCTTCTTTATTATCGAGCCAGTAGATAGCGTTGATATGGTCGCTTGGAAGAGGAGTGCCTTTTCCAATTTGGGTTGTTCCGCTTCCCATTTGTGTGGCTATTACATTATCATCAAGAATGATTGCGTTGTCGAGGAAGCGAGTAAGCATACGAACGTCAGCAACAATTGGAGCATTGGAATAAGTAAATGGCTCATTTACTGATGTATAACCAATAGCAAAGCCATCTTTGGCATCATACATATCGTAGTGAACTATATCGAGGTCAGTTACGAATATTTTATGTATAGTAGTAATTGGGTTTGCAAGTGCAATTGCTCCACCATTACCATTGTATACTTTATTATTGATAAAGAGCGACCCTTTTACTAAGTTCAAGTCGCCATTGAGCGAATAAATAGCACCACCACCACGGATGTCTGGTTTGTTGACGTCTGCAACACCTTCACCAACAATGTTGCCGTCGAAGTTAGCGCGAACAACCTGAATTAAGCGCTTGAATGGATCCATTCCAACATTATTAGGAATGTTGAATGCAAGAGCGCCGCCATAATATCCAGCTTTATTGTTCTGGAAAATAACCGGATATTTACCGCCGTAGTATTGCAATGATCCATTAACGCCACCAGCGCCAGTGATGATTGTATTTCTCTTGGAATAAATTGCACCACCGAATGATGAAGCAACGTTGTTTACAAATTTAATATCAAATCCGTAATCGCGTGTGTTCCAGGTTTTGTCATGACCTCCGATTACAGGAGAAACTAAATTATAAACATTGCCATCAACATAAATTGCACCACCAGCACCAGCCTGGTTGTTTACAAAGTATGTTTGATTAGCAATTGTTGATTCAGCATCAACATCTGTCCTTACTTTAAGAGCTTCACGCTGACCGCCGCGAATTTGGATGCGGTTCAATGTGTTTTCAGCAAATATAGCACCACCCATCGAGAAGAATCCGTTGCCAGATTCTGCATTGTTTGCACTTACAAGGAATGGAGCTTTAGTCTGGTTGTTTTCGAATTTACCGCTGAATATAATGCTTGTGTTAGCACCAACATAAATTGCACCACCACGAGCACCGAATGAACTCTTATGCTCCTGATAGTTCAATGCTTCGTTGTTGGTTACTTCCAAAGCGTCGTTGTAACCAGGGTCTAATTCAACAACGTTTCCGTTGATAAGCAATTTATCGTTCACACCTAAAGCAATTTCCATACGGCGATTTTCATCTGCATCATTGCCAGCAATGTAGAGAGCACCACCGAATGCTTTGTTTCCATAAGCGAAAGGATAATCTGCTGCTACGTCAGTAAGTTCTGTTATTACAGAAACAGGAGGAACTGTATTTAATATTTTTTGTCCAACTTTTGCAAGAATAACTTTGTTTCTGTCGAATTTAATATTACGTACACGACCTAAGTAAACTGCTATACGAGCGTCGTCCCAAGCCATACGTTCACGGTCGAGAAGTGGTTCAGCAGCTGGATCGTCAATATTATCAATTAATGGAATTTTATATGCTGAATTGATTTCAGATAGATTTCCATCGCGATCAGTAATTTGTGGGTTTTTGCCAGCCGGATAGTAAGCAGTTGGAGTGTTATAAACCGGATAGCCTTCAGGAGCTTGCAGTATCTGCAAAGCACCGCCACGAACGCGTGCTGTGTTATCTTTGAATGTTACGTTGATAAGCCAGGTTCTTGATGAGAAAGTAGTCAATGCACCGCCGGCACCGTTAGTCAAATTCTTAATTCTGTTCATCAATGCGTTGAATTCAAATGTATTCAAACCTGGAAGGTCGCTTTGAGCATAGTAAGGATGACGGTCAACAGTTGTATCTTTTTTGAAGTTTTCAAATACTACATTGCGGAAGAAAGCAGCGCGAGCGCCCGGAAGCACTACGATATGTCCCCACTCACGTGAGAAATTGTTCACCGGCTGACCAATGAAACGAATTCTTGACTGTGTAAATGGAACATCTACGCCACCATATCTCTTCCAAGGTGATGTTTTCAGGTTTGGATCGCTTTCTGGATTTAAGTATAAGCGAGCTGCCTGGAATGCGATTGCATATTCAAAAGGAACAATCACATAACGAGGGTCTGTAGGCAAATTGTTAGGATCTAAGTTTACAAGCTTGCGAGCAAGTGTATCCAATACAACGTTGAAAATATGGTTGTATTTGCTTGGATTAACAGTTGCGTCGCGTCTTGTGTTATACGATAATGTTCTTTTTACTCCATCATCGTATAAGAAATAACGCATATCAGCATAACCATAACCACCTAAATTAGCCGGAAATGCTGATACCGGGTCTGGAACTGCGGTTTGATCGTAAGTAATACGAGCGAAACCGTCAGCAATGATACGACCGCCAGTTGAGTCGATTAAGCAGCCGTTGTCAAGGAATTTTACTGTTGTCCCGGGTTCAATAATAAGAGTACCACCGACAACAAGCTTTTTGTTGATTACGTAAATTGAGTCTCTTTGGAACACTCTTACTTCTCCGGGAGCGATACTGCCGGAAGCGTAAGCAGTTGGCAACTGTGCATATCCTTCAACGCCAAGGAATATGCATAGTAACGCTGCCAAGAAACTCATACGAAAAAATCGTTGCATGTTACCTCCAAAATGTGAAAATTTTGTTATAAAATCTATGTTACTTAGAAAATCTATAGTCATTTTGCATTATATAAATTAATATTATACATAAATTGCTTTTATTCAATAATCGTGCCAAGTCGTGCTAATTCAATTTTTGCAGCATTTGCAAACTCAGCATAATCACGATTTTTTGCCACCATCGTAAGATGTTCAATAGCGCGGTCTTTTTCTCCCATACGTGCGTAACAAATTCCAGCAAACAGCATATAGCGTCCCTTAGATGTTGGGTCTACTGCCAGCTCTGATGCTTTTTCGTAGTTTTCTGCTGCTTCGCTTAAATTGTTATTCTTTTCGTTGCATACAGCAAGACCAGCGTATCCACCTTTTGCTACTTCGTCAGATTTTGCTTTCGATGCGATTGCGAAGTATTTGCGTGCTTCGGACACTTTATCCAATGCAAGATATGCATCGCCGGCAAGCAATGCTGCAATTGCACCTGACGGAGTTGATGAATACTCTTCAACAATTTTCACAAGTCCTAATACTTTCTCGCCTCTCACTGTGGGAACCGAATCGCCTCCATACAATGCACGAGCATATTCTTCCTTGTCGAAATAAGGTCTAATCCTCGAAAGCGCCAAAGCTGCTTCTTCTTTATTCTTATTGCTTGTATATGTAAAATAATATGCAACAGCTACTATTGCTACTACTGCAACAGCTACTATTGCTATTAATTTACCGTACTTTTGAATAAAACTTACCTCGCCGCCTTCGTCCTGAACCTGATTTTCAAGTTCGTCGTCTAAACTCTGTTCGTTTTGGTTATTAATCTTGTCGCTCATAAATCCTTTAATTTATTAATGATACTAATTTTTTCGCACGCCCGAAGGGACTCGAACCCTTAGCCTTTGGAACCGGAATCCAACACTCTATCCAATTGAGCTACGGGCGCTCAACAAAGTGAAACTATTCGACCCTTTGGCATACAAATATATTATTATTGAATTTTTCTACCAAGTTATTATAATTCTTTTTATCTCTAATTTCAAATTTTCTAAAAATTTTTCCACAAATTATTGACTATTTTTTTAACACTGTCAGATTTTTTACACACTATTCTGACACTATTATTACGAAAAGAAAAGGGAGCTATATTTTGCTATAACTCCCTTTTCTGTATTATTAATCTGCACTATTTCACTACTTTTAGTGTTGTTGTAGTTGAATGATTGCCAACACTCACAACAACAGTGTAGCTACCAGCAGTCAAACTTCTGAGGTCTAATTTCAACTGATTTTCACCAGCAGTAATTGAGTTGAATGATTCAGCTAATACTTTGCTTCCGGCAATATTGTAGATTTCTACTATTGCTGAACCTTCCGAAGGTGAATAGAACGAAACATAAGCGTAATCTTTTGCCGGATTAGGTGAGATTGCAGATACTTCGAAAGCACCTTCGCCATCAATTGTTACAACTCTTGTGTTGCTGTATGAAAATTCACCATTTTGGTCGATCATCTTTAATCTATATGCGTATGAATTGCCAGCAGAAACGCTTCTATCGATAACTGGCCCATATTCTGTTGCAACTGCTGAATTGCCTTTAGCTTTTACTTCATCAATTTTCGAGAATGCACCGATACCCAAATCGCTAACTTTTGCTTTCTCAATGTCAAATCTTGATGAATTAACTTCAGATGCAGTTACCCAGTTAAGTTCGACGCGTTTGCCGATAGCATCAGCATCGAATGAGAACAGTTCGATTGGAATAATTGTCCCACCGTTGTTCTGAACAAAGTCCATCGACGCACGAATGAGAGCATCAGCCATTGGGAAGTGTCTCCAGTCGAGCCCGAAGTAAATCACGTTTGTGAATAAGGATGAAGTTGCAACGCACATTAGTTTCTGGTCAAACATTACATCTTCTGGATCTACATAGAACATACCAACACGTGCCACACCAATACCGCTTTCAGTCATATTCACAACATCACCTAATGGTGCAGGGTCGCCAAGGAAGCCAGTAGGAACTGCTACAAAATTAATGTTGCGTGCAATTGCAAAACCACGAACTACTGACAATGTGTCGAATGGACGTGTTTCTTTTGGAGTGGCTCTCAACACTTTTTCTGTAAAGTACGTCCCATCAAGATATTGAGGAATACCATTCTGGCGGACAACATCCTGACTTGCAATGATAAAGTTGCTCTTATCGTTGAGTTTTCCTTTGTTCAGGAATTTCAAAATATCGCCAATTGTATATGTTGAATACATTTCATCGTGTGCATCGCCGAAGAAGAGCGAACGATACATTGTGTAGTTCACTGAACGTTCTTCCCAACCGCGACGGTCGAAAACATCAAAGTCGTGGTCAGCTTCGCCTTTCATCTGGAACCAGCCAATTCTCCGGAATGCAGCAATCAAGGTGTCTGCATTCAGACGGCCAGCGATTTGATCCATTTGAATTGGTGTTGGATCCGAAACTGTATCAATTTGAACAAAGCTATTTTCTACAGAAAGAAGCAGATCGAGCTTAGCACGTTTCAGATAGAAGCGAACGATTTTGTCTTCCAAAACATTGTTTGAAGTCATTTCATCAGCTTGAGCAAGGCTTATTCTGATTCTGTAACGAGGAGTTACGTTTGGCAACATTGTTGAGAAATGCTGAGGTGGATTGTATCCAACAACTTGCGAGTATGTTAGCGGGATAAAGTCGTCGTTATCTTTGCCGTCGCCTAAGCCGAACGTAACAACAGCATCATCAGTTGGGCTAATCTGAGCAGTTACGATTTTTGGAGCAATTGCCGGAATAACGAAGTTGCCTAATGTATCTTCGCGGAAGATTTCAACTTTGAATCGGGCATTAGCCTGAAACATATTACCATTATTGCGAACAATTGCTTTTACTTCAACCGGCGCCTGTGTCATTATATATTCAGCATCGTTAAAGAGTGATGCTGGACGAAGGTCTTGATAAGCGCCCGGAGCAATAATCGAGTGGATTTCAATATCGTCATTCAGCAATCTGCCATTGAATTCACAAGCACCGATGTCGTAACGTTGATTTGCAAATCCACGCAAGTTGCCATCAATATCATAACTTAAAATATCATATCTTGCACCACGATTATTAATCTTGGAGTTAATCGGTGTTGGGTTTGTTTTAACTCTTAAATTGCCGGGATTAACGCCAATCATTTCGTGGTCTTGCAAGAAATTGTAGTCCACAGAATAAATATCGCAGCCAGTCCAGTATCTCCATTGGCTCAATGTTTTGAATTCACCGGTAAATCCAAGAGTAAGCAAATTGCGTTCTACATCAACTTCAATATAACGGTAGTAGTCGATTCCATCGGCAAGCCAGAAGGCATTGCGTTCAATTTTAGTTCCGTCTTCTTTCGGTTTTTCATTGTAGTAGAATACAGCTGCTCTTGTTTCAACAGTAGATGCGATATTATTGTCCAAAATCGAAATTGCGTTATTGCCCATAATTAAATCTTTGTTCTGCATCACAGCAATACCGGCTATGTTACCAGTGTTTTCAAACTCATCGTTTGGAATAATTATAGTATTATTGATAATTTTGTCTTCACGTGTAAAGAAGCCAGGTTTTGCCGGTGCCAGAATTCTATCATTGAAGTTAGGCACATTCAGATTACGAGCAGTAGCAAGATATATACCGGCAATGTGGGCAGCCGCATTATTTACCTTCAAGTCGTAGAGCATATTATTGACAACGACAAATTTTTCTTTGTCTTTCGGGAAGAATTGAGTGCGGCTTACACCTTCCTGCAATGTGTAGGAAGCTTGTTCGATTTTCACACCAAAAGTAATGAACGAAGATTTAATTTCGCTGATTTCGTTACCGTCAATTCTGATATTGTTATTGTAGTAGCCCAAAAATCCTGCTTTGTCTTCGCCGCCGACAATAATACCAGCTGCATCGCTTGTAGTAGCATTAATATTATATATACGGTTCTGTCCGATTAATGTATTCTCTTCGTAACCTACAAAAATACCAGCACGCCCTACATTATAAATTTTGTTCTTGATAAACTTATTATTATTGTTGAAATGCTTAGTAATTGTTACTTCTGGACCTCTAATTTTATCCAAAACACCCAAACCAAGAGAAACAATTCCATATCCAAATTTTGTTATTTCGTTGTTTTCGATAACTATATTACTAATATTAACAGTATCCAGGTTGTAATAGTTGCTTTGGGTACTTGCAAAGAACGGTGGAGTGTTTCTCAAAACAAACCCAGCTGAATATGTGCCGGCGGTACGGACATTTTCTTCGAATGTATAAAGGCTTCGGTCTGCAACAAACTCAAATTTTACGTTTGGCAAGCTCGATGCATACGATGTTGTGGTGCTTTCTCCATCAACAATACAGTTTTTAACGGTAATATTACGGGAACCATTGCCAAAATAGAACGGAGCGCGGAACATTACCGATGGAGGAGTGTACATTTTGAAAACAAGAGATTTTTGTGGACCACCGTCGAATACTATATAACCATCGCTTGTTGCATAGTCGTTTTTATGCTCGTTCAATACAGAGTTGATCGGAGCAAATGCAGATGTCTGGTTATGGTTCTGTCCGAACAAAATACCGATACCCGAAGCACTATATAGATTAACTACAACGCTTGCGCGGTTTGCCATCTTCTGTTGCGATGGGCGAATGATAATTTTAGAATTTTCCGATGCACCTATAATTTTTGTTCTCAAATCAAGTGCAGGATATGGCAAATCAATACTACCTAATTCATACACGTCATCTTCCAATTCCAGAACTACTTCGCTTGTAACACCTTTCTTGTAAATTTCATCGAATGCTTGTGCAAGACTTGTGAAATTATTACTTCCAGAGCAAGTCGAGCATACTTTATAAGTTCCTGCTAAGCCGGATTTCACAACAAATGTAGTTGTATATGTGTTATCAACAGGATTGCCCTCAGATGGATGATCTATCATTATTGTTGCTGTATATGTCCCGGCAGCAGCAGGAACAAATTCATTCGGGAAACGAACAATTTTATACGGCGGGAATGTAGATGGAATAATATCAATATCAGTCTGATCCTGGAAAACCACCTGACCTTGTGCGTTAGTAATTGTAACAGTTGCTAATGCTCCGAAAATATCTTCGAAACCATTGTTCTGAACCCTAACGACTACAGGTTGCGGACGCATTTTGTAGTTTTCATCTGCAGTTGGTGAATACAGTGTGTCCGGCTTAGCATCTACTCCGTAAGTTACCTTGAAAATATGCGGAGTACCGCCAGTTGACGGGAAAAAGTCGTTCGATGGATTCAGATCCTGCGAGTTCAGCAAATACACTCTTACACGAACTTCATATTCACCAACTTCTGTTGGAGCAAAATTCTGGAAGTACACAGTTGTATTTGTTCCCGGTTGAAGTGGAGCAGTTTTGTTTACCCAAAGAACGTTTGGTGGTTGGTGAACCAAAACACTATTTTTGAAAATACGGCATTCTACTCGAAACGAATCCACTGGATTAATACCAGCATTCTGCACCGTTATACCAAGTGGAATAGTAGTCCCAGAAAGTGGATATTTTGCAAATTCTTTCTTCAATGGGAATGGAATACCAACAGCCACTAAATCCCAAGGAAGAGCGATATAGAATTTTTGCTGGTAATCTTGTGTCAAATCAGGTCTACCATCAACCTCAAATCGAGAGTAGATTGTGTATTCACCACTTGAAATACCAGGGTTCGATAAATCAAGCTGCCCTGTTGGACCTTCCAGAGGATCTATATTAGCAGCAATACCTTTTGCATGTGTAAAGCGATAGCGAACTGGGTTCGGATCGCCAACAATAGTCAATGGTATTCTTGTTACGTTCAAATCGCCTTCTGCTGTTGCTACATATATTGTATCCGGATTCGCACTAGTCGATGGACCAACAATTGCGTAGCTAACGTAAACTGTTGGTTGAATAGATGCACGTTTGATATTTACAGATGGGTGGTTATTGCTTTCAAATGGAATAACCGAACCAGCAGTAAGCACAGTAGATGAAGGAGGATAAACAGCAGTCATTTGAGGATTTGAGAGAATTTCTATTCTTGCATTCGGACGTGGCACCGTCCCGGCGCTTGTCCCGGCAAATGTAATCGAACAACCATCTCCATCACCATAACGAACGTGAGCACGCCCAGAAATATTTGTCCCAAAAACATTTGTTATAGCACCGTAGTTTGAATTATTATAGCAAATCTTAACTAATAAGTTCCCGCCAGTATAGTTAAAGTAATTAGCAGCTTGGAAATTAAACTTATTCCAACCAGCTGATGTTACAGTATACGATGGCACAGTATAAACAAGCTGCCAGCCCGAAGCCACAGGACCTGTAATAGACGACAAAGTCGTATTCTGCATATATATAGAAAATCCTGCGTAAGAAGCATAAGTAGGGCTAACCACATTAATCGAAAATGCTCTAATTAATCCAGGATTTCCACCTGCACCAATAATTTCAGCAGCTGTGTATAAATAAAAGCAGGCTGCATCCGGATTATCATTGAATGGATAAAAGCTTGTTACTGTTCCCGTCCCAATCTGAATTTCTTGAGAACGAACAGTCCCAGCAAGCACTGAAAGCACTACTGCAACAATGCTAAACCATCTTAAAAATTTTCTCATTAATAACCTCTCAAATAGTAACAAAATATATTTTTATGCTCACTAAATAATTTCAAATAGCAAGTTACATTAAAGTTAACAATTTTTTAAGAAATAAATATAATGATATTACAACAAATTTATAATAAAAATGTTACAAAAGAAAAATAAAAATAAAAAAAACCGTTGCTCTGTTAAAAATTTTCAACAAGGGGATGACATTTTCGCTGATTTTTTCGGCGAGATACAGAGCAACGGTTGCCGAATGCATCGCTTTTGCGATGTTTTTAAATACACATTTTTTCTTGATACAAAATAATTGATTTTTTTTCTAAAAATTTATAGTCCTTTTTGTGATTTTATTGTAGTAAAGTCCGACTTAAATTTGTAGCACTTAATACTACAAAAATTCCTTTCTGTATTATTAATATTTTTGATAATTTTGTATGGTTTATGTTTCACAATTCAATAATTGAAATGTCTAAATCTGATGATCCTGGCAGTTGGGTTATCTCTTTAATTAACGTAATTATGTAGTTGCGGGGATGGTTTTTGCTTCTATCTCCGCATAAAGTGTGGAGGTAATATGCAAAACATCATCATTCTTCCCGAGCTCAAAGAACTTATCGAAGCTAAGGAATTCGATGTAATCAAAGAAATTTTCTACGACTCGCACTCCGCTGAAATTGCTGAACAAATTTCCGCCCTCGATCCACAAGAAGCCTGGCAAATAATTGAACTCTTCGACAAGCAACGCCGCGCCGAAATCTTCAGCTTTTTGGATCTGCAAATGCAGGTCGATATTGCTGAAATCATCGAACGTAGCAAACTTGTTGATCTGCTCACCGAAATGTCCTCCGACGACCGTGTAGACCTTTTCAAACGCTTCCCCGAAGAAAAGCAGGAATTAATCCTTCCCTTACTCGCACAAGCTGAACGCGAGGACATTCGCCGCCTTGCCGAATATCCCGAGGGAAGTGCCGGCTCCGTTATGACTTCGGAATATGTCGCTATCCCGGACAATATCACCGTTGATGATGCAATCCGCCGTATCCGGTTAGAGGCTTCGCAAAAAGAAACTATATTCTATATTTATGTTATAAACGAAAGACGGCAACTTATAGGATTCGTATCTCTTGCTGATTTGATTATGGCTCACCCAAACACCCGAATTAAAGACATTATGAAAAAAGACGTTATCTACGTTACAATAGACGAAGACCAGGAAAAAGTTGCCCGCAAAATCCAGAAATACGACTTAATCGCTATCCCCGTCGTCAATGGGAACAATGTATTGGTCGGTATAGTTACTCACGACGACGCTATCGACATCATCACACAAGAACAAACAGAAGACCTTGAAAAGTTCATGGCTATCGCTGGTGCCCACGATGCCGCTGCCTACAACAAAACCCCTGTTTTCACTCACTTTAAAAACAGAGCCGTCTGGGTTGTGTCCCTTGCTGCTATCGGATTAGTTTCCGGTATGATCATTCATTCATTCGAAAATACTTTAATGAACTTGATGATTTTGGCTCTTTATATGCCAATGGTTGCAGATACCGGCGGCAACGTCGGCAGTCAGTCCGCTACTGTGGTAGTGCGTGCCTTGGCTCTCGGCGAAGTTACCTTCCGTGATTTTTTCAAGGTCATCTGGAAAGAATTCAGAATATCTCTTCTTCTTGCATTAGCATTAGGTATTCTATCCTGGATAAAAGTAGTATTCCTCTCGTCCAATTCGGAAATGCCTCTGAATTTCTCGCTTCAGCAGGTAAGTATTGTTATTGCTATTGCTCTCTCACTGCAAGTAGTTACCTCTACTTTAATCGGTGCTATGCTCCCGCTTGTTGCAACTAAGCTCAAGCTCGACCCCGCCGTTGTTGCAAGCCCGGCACTTACAACTATCGTTGATATAACAGGACTTTTGATTTACTTCTCAACCGCTAAACTTTTACTCGGAATTTAGCAACAAAATTGAACATAATAAACAAGGCTGCTTGTGTATGCTCACAGGCAGCCTTGTTTCTAAAATTCTATCGTTTTTTTACTTTTGCACTAACACTTCTTTTTTGCTGCCATCCGAAAACTCAATGCTCAATGGCACCCAAATAGCTCTCAAATTCTTCGAATTGCGGAAAATTTCATCTCTTTGGTTTGTGCTTTCGTGAACAAACGGCATTGCAAAGCGCTGAGTTTCTCCTGCTTTGATTGGGCGGTCGCTTGCTAAATTATATGCTTTAAGCAATGCGTTTTCTGGTGTGTAGAAATCTAACTCGCCTTTTACAACGCGTATCTCTTTATCTGAAACATTAGTTATTTCGAATATTATTACATTAAGCTGCTGCCCGTCCTTTTCGAGCGGCTGATAGCCAACATATACAAACCTGTGATTTATTGCTAAATCAACCCGTTTTGCTGTTGCCTCGCAAAAAGTTTTTGATTGTTGCATAACATATTCTTTTTGCGACTTTATTATATCAAGCACTGTTTTCCCAACTACTGAATCTTTATTAACCCCTAAGCGAACAAGCCCGTTTGCAAACAATTCCACTTCTTCCTTTGTCAAAGCAGGTTCTGCTTTCACTTTTTCAGCAATTTCAGGCAAATTGTGCAAAGTAATTTTTTCTCTCATTACATTTGCATTCGTAAATTCCTGCTTTGTGCAGGCACTCAAAATAACCCCAACAACTGCCAACAATAAAATCGTTTTTCTAATCATATTAACCCCAATTATTATTAAAAATAGTCAAATTGCATTCTTTTCAAACTTTAAACTTATCAAAAAATCATAAACATAAGAAACAATTTTTACGCTCTCATCAATGCAGCTACATCTATTCGCCGTGCACCGGCATCGAGAAAAGCTCCCGCAAGTGAATTTAAAGTCGAGCCGGTTGTAAGAACATCATCCACTAACAATACCACTTTGTTCTTTACTTTTTCTGCTTGAACAACTTCGAAAATATTTCTGACGTTGAAAATTCTATCCCTAGCACTCAACTTAGTTTGCGAAAACGTATATTCTTTTCGTCGGGCTAACTCCAATTCCAGATTGCTTCCTATCGCTTCGGATACTGCTTTTGCAATATAAACCGATTGATTGTATCCTCGCTCCCGCTTCTTTGCCTGGTGAATTGGCACCGGCACAACAAAATCGTATTTCACACGGGTACTCTGCTTTACCAATTCCCCCAGCATCGTGCCGAACGCCTGCCCAATCTTTGTTACGCCTCCGTATTTCAAAGCATAGATTAATCGCTCGAACGGAAATTCATCACTCGTGGAAAACAAACAAAAAGCATCGATAAAATTTAAATTGTCAAATCCGTGAATTTCTGCTAGCCTGTTTATTGTTTGCTCACTACTTTCCGGCACCGGCACCGACGCCCGGCACCTTAGGCAGACAATCTGCCCGAAATCACCCGTAATCTTTTCTCCGCATACATAACAATGCTCCGGAAATAGCAAGTTTCTGCCTGATAAAGCAAATTTTGATAATAAACTACCAATATTGTTTATAATTTCCATATTGAAGAGAAGTGTTTCAGGAACTAAAATGATATTTTTACAGAGAGGTTTGTTTTTCCACCTGCTTGAGCAGAAAAACACGCAAGCTCTCTGCAAAAAATATATTAGAATACAGCAATAGCTTCAATTTCAATCAATACATCTTTTGGCAAACGAGTCACCTGAAAAGCAGCACGAGCTGGCTTGCTATCGCCAAAGTATTCATTATAAATCTCGTTCATCACAGCAAAATCATTCATATCCTTTAGCAGAACTGTTGTTTTAACTACATTATTAACAGTAAGCCCAGCCTCTTTTAAAATAGCAATAATGTTTTTTATTGCCTGATGAGTTTGAGTTTTAATATCATCGCCTGCTAAATTGCCTTCCGCAGTAAATGGAATTTGACCGGAAATGAACAAAAATTTACCTTCGGCTTTTATTGCTTGTGAGTAAGGACCAATCGGTGCCGGTGCTTCTTTCGAAAATACAACTTCTTTCATTTTAACCTCCAAATATTAATTCATAATTTATAATTAAAAATATATCAAAAATCATTTTCAATTAGAGATTTTCCAAGCAATGCTGCCCCGCGAACTCCGGTATCGCTCAGATACCGAGCAGTTCGCAGTTCAAACTGCTCCGCCAGCGGTGGAAGCAAGTGCCCGCGCATCGCTTTTCTTGCACTATCGAATATCATCTCCCCTGCGTTTGCAACTCCGCCACCAACAATAACAGTGCTTATATCCAGCAAATTCATCGCACTCGACAAGCCAAAACCTAAGATTTCTCCTGCTTTTTGGAGCACTTTTCTGCTTGCCGGGTCGCCTTCGAGAGCAAATCTGTAAATATCGGCAACATCAAAATTGTCTTTTGCATTCAATTTCGAGCCTGTGTCTTTTGCGGCTTCATCTTTTGCGAGCAAAATCAATGAATTTTTCCCTAAAAATGCTTCGAGCGTGCCTTGCTGATACTTGAAACGTGTTTTTGTGCGGCAATTATAATCGATGATAGTGTGCCCAATCTCGCCTGCTCCGCTGCTGCTACCCCGAAACAGTTCCCCACGATAAATTATCGCACCGCCAACACCTGTTCCAAGCGTAACATAGATAAATGTATCACGGTCTCTGCCAGCCCCTTCAAGCATTTCGGCAAGTGCAGCTGCATTAGCATCGTTTTCCACTGCCAGCGGCACATCCGAATAGTTTCGCAAAAATTTAAGCAACGGAATATTTTGCCAGTCAGGGAAATTCGGAGAAACAAGCACATTGCCCATCGGATCAACTATTCCGGGCACACCAACCCCAACGGCTTTAATTTTCGGGTATTCCTCGAAATATTCCCTGAGAAGCGTTCTTAATTTGATCAATACGTTCGCAACGCCCTGGTCGGCTTCTGTCGGGATAGTTCGCCGGTCAACGAGACTTTCGCCATCCAATATTGCCGACTTTATGCTTGTTCCGCCAATATCTATACCAAGATACATTATTTTTTCTCTCTTTCGATAATAATCACTTCTTCATTTGGTTTGGTCATACCGTATTTTTCGCGGGCAATCTGCTCAATTTCGGTTGTATCGTAGAGCAATCGCTTAATTCTTGTATTTAGCGAATCTTTTCGCTTCATTTCATTTTCAATTTTTTCAATCATTTCAGTTTTTTCTAATTCAAGTTGGAAACGCTTATAAAGCCCTGAATCCGAAAAAACAACAAGTAGTAATACTAAAAGCAAAACAAGCCAGAAAGTATATTTTCGCTTTCTGGCATTGCTCCGCGTTTGTTTTTCTTCGTCCGACATTATTATTTTGCAAATTTTTGCAAAAATCCGACAAATTTATTCATTTCTTCGATTGTGCGTTTTTCAGTTACAGCAACAAGCAACCCCTGATTGCATTCCGGGAAACGGCTTGTGTCTATTCCGGGCATAATTGCAACTTTCGAAGCTTCTTCAATAATTTGCGAAGCAGGCACTGGAGGCACAACCAAGAATTCATTGAAGAATGGCTTATCGTTCAACAATCTGAAGCCCTTGATTTTTTTGATTTGATCAGCTAAATAGTGAGCTTTCTGCATAGATTGTTCTGCAACTTCTTTTATACCTTGCTTGCCCATTGCTGCCATATAAACAGTTGCAGCAAGCATAAACAAACCTTGATTAGAGCAAATGTTTGAAGTTGCCTTTTCGCGCTTGATTTGCTGCTCGCGAGTTTGAAGCGTCAGCACAAATCCGCGCCTGCCTTCCAAATCCTCTGTTATACCCGCAATTCTGCCGGGCATTTTGCGGATAAATTCATTTTTGCAGGCAAAAATCCCAAGATACGGTCCACCAAAATTTAATGGTATACCAAGCGGTTGCCCTTCGCCAACTGCTATATCGGCATTGTAATCACCCGGCGCAGCAAGTACGCCCAAAGATATTGGATTTATCACTGTAATAAACAGTGCTTTCTTTTCGTGAGCTATTTTTTCAATTTCGAATACATCTTCCAAATTGCCATAAGCATTTGGTTGCTGAACAATTACAGCAGAAGTTTTGTCGGTAACAAGCGAGCGGAGTTTTTCAAGATCGCAGGTGCCGTCTTCGAGTTTTGCCTGATGGAAAGTAAAGTTCTTGCCAGCGGTAATTGTATCAACAACACGTCTGTAATTAGGATTGACTGTGCCGGCATAAACAAACTCTGTTCTGCGGTTATGGACGTTTGCCATCATACAGGCTTCGGCAAGAGCAGTAGAGCCGTCATACATCGATGCGTTAGCAACATCCATCCCGGTAAGAGCACATATCATAGACTGATATTCATACATAGCTTGCAGCGTTCCCTGCGAAACTTCTGCCTGATATGGTGTGTAGGCTGTTTTGAACTCAGGACGCTCAATAACTGCTCCGACTATGGACGGGATAAAATGGTCGTAGCTACCGCCACCCATAAAACATATATGTGATGAAGTTGTAACATTTTGGTTCGCATATTCGCTCATCATCTTTACAACTTCGAATTCGGACATTGCCACTGGAAGATTAAGTTCTTTATTTAATCTGAGTTCTTCTGGAATTGCTGCAATAAGTTCGTCGAAATTCTTTACACCAATACGTTCGAGCATTTCCTGACGCTCTTTATCAGTATTAGGAATGAAAGGCATAATTTAACTCCATATAATAATTATGTTTATACAAAACACAAAATTAGTTTAATTAAATGAGTTTTCAAAAAAATATTGCATAAATATTCCTAAACCGAAAAATACTGCGAAATCTATAAATGAAAAAGAAACGTATTTAGTGGAAATTCAATGAATTATCCCGAAAGTGATTATTTTCTAATATTTTTACAATTCCTAATATCTATAAATACTTTTCATAAAATAATTAATATTCAGCACCAGCATTATTAGTTACAAAATTCTTTCTAATTCTGCTTCACTTTCGAGCAGAACTGTTCGCGCTTTGCTACCTTCGTTCGGACCAACTATTCCAGCATCTTCCAATTCGTCGATAATTCTTCCGGCGCGTGCATAGCCCACTTTCAGACGCCTCTGGATAAGCGACACCGACGCCTGTTGCAACTGCACAACAAGTCGCGCTGCTTCCTCGAAAAGCGGGTCGCGATCCTCTGCCGCAATACTTCCGGACGACGACTTGTCTTCCAGCAAACTCGGCAACATATACGGTTTGCTATATCCCGACTGCTTCCCTATAAAATTGCATACATTTTCTACTTCGTCGGTCGAAATAAAAGCATTTTGTATTCTTATCGGTTTTGGCGAGCCGCTCGGCAAAAACAGCATATCGCCATTGCCAAGTAACTGTTCGGCTCCCGAAATATCAAGTATTGTGCGGCTATCTATTTTCGAAGCAACCAAATAAGCTATGCGGGCAGGGAAATTCGCTTTGATAATCCCAGTGATAACATCTACCGACGGTCTTTGCGTAGCAATAATCAGATGAATTCCAACGGCTCGCGCCATTTGCGCAAGTCGAATTATCGGCTCCTCGACTTCGCGTGATGCTGTCAGCATCAGGTCTGCCAGTTCATCGACTACTACAACAATGTATGGCATAGGTCTATGGTCGAAATCCTTGATATGCTTATAGGCGCCCGCCCGAACCTTCGCATTATAGTCAGCAATATTGCGTTGCCCAACCATTGCCAAAATATTATATCTGTTCTCCATTTCCAAGACAGTCGATTTGAGTATAGCAACTGCATCCTGCGGATTTGTAATAATTGCATCCTGAATATCAGGCGACATCGCAAGAAAATGGTAACGCAACCGGCTATATTGCTGCAATTCCACTTTCTTTGGGTCTATGATTACAAATTTCAAATCCCGCGGGTGCATCCTGAAAAGCAAGGAATTAATTATTGTGTTTATCCCAACAGATTTTCCAGACCCTGTCGAACCAGCAATAAGCAGGTGAGGTGCCTTTGTTAGGTCTGCAACAACTACTTCCCCCGAAATTGTCTTGCCTAAGGCAATTGGCAGGTGTGCCTTCGACTCGTAAAATTTTGCTGTATTGACAACGTTACTGAAACGCACTATGGATGGATGTTGGTTAGGTATTTCCACCCCGACTGTGCCACGCCCCGGAATCGGAGCAATTATTCTTATGCCGCGAGCCTTCAATGCCATGGCAAGGTCGTCGGCAAGACTTTCTATACGGCTAATTTTAATTCCAGCCGCCGGAACAAATTCATATTGCGTTACAACCGGTCCCGGTGTTACAGTTAAATTTTCTATGTAAATTTTGAATGTTTCGAGCTTCTCCTGCAAAATTTTTGCGTTCATTCGCAGCTCTTCGTCGCTTACTCTGATTTCTTCGGCGCTGGTATCGAGAAGTTGCACGCTTGGAGGAACATATCTGATTTCCTCGTCGTGAATTGCAACCCCAAGCGGAGTGTTCAAAACAGGTTCGTCTTCGGGTGCGGGCTCTTCCACCTCGATGATCAAGGGCCTCGGCTTGTCTTGTGCAGTTGGCTTGATTTCAACTGGTTTCGGACGGATAACGGCTTCGTCTATATCCTCCTGCAAAGGTTTTGCCGTTTTGGGCTTTACAATCAGTGCCTCGTCAATTTCCGGAAGTTCCGAGCTATCCTCGACAGGGAAATATTCATTTATCTTTTGCTCTTTGATTTCATCTTTTGTTCCAGTTTGCTCGCTTTCCATTGACGTTTGCTTCGAAACAGCAACGTCTTTCGGCTCTGCCATCTCGGTTGCTACCGTTTCATCGTTGTGCGGGACAACCTGATTTTCACTGTCCTTATATTCTTGATCAGAAAGCCCGACACTCTCAGTTTGCTTGATTTTCGAGAATGATTTATCAACAAACTGGCTTTCAACGTCAATTTTTCGCAGGCCAAGCGGTGCAATAGGCGGAGCTTGCTCTTTATATGGATTTTTTATATTAATTTTCAATTCAGGTTGTTTTGGTTGCTCTTGCTTAACCTCAGTTGCAGGAATATTTTCCTGAACTTCGGTTTGCCCGGTGGTCTTGCTTTCAGTGGCAGTTTCGACAGTTTCTGCGATAGGTTCTTCCTCCTGCCTATCCTGTGGCAATTCTTCCGAAAGCAGTTCCTTGTTGATTTTTTCAAAATCTTTCACTTTGACAAATAGAAATCTGAAAAGTGCTATGCTTTTTCTGTAAATAAGCCGGGAAATTTCCCAAACTTTAGCAAAAATCGGCTTCCAATTTATGTTTGTTCCAAAATATATAAGCAAAAACAAGGCAATCAGAAAAAACAAGGTTGCACCAAACGGACTTAGCAACTTCGACATCACCGAACCGGCAAACAAACCAATTGCCCCCAACCATTCTTTGTTTATTGTGCTAAATGTTTCGAAATTTCTTAAAGCCCCGAGCAGAGACGAAAACGAAATCCCGAACAAAATGTAAATAATAGTGTTGCGTATAAGTTTATCGGGAATTTCGAATGATTTATATATATTAAGCCCCCAAACGAAAAGAAACACAGGCAATAGAACTATAATATAGCCGATAGTGCCATTTATCATCAAGTCCGAGAGCACTGCACCGGTAAGCCCAAGCCAGTTTTGCGTAGTTTCTGCTTTTATGCGTATCATCGAATCCGACGAAAAAATCGTCAGAAGCTCGGAAAGCGTTATTTTTGCATTTAGTTCATCTTTTTGAGTGTAAGAAATAATCGAAAGAAACAACAAAACAGAAAAAATCATCAGCAGCACAGCAAAAATTCGTGAGTAAAGGGAAAAATTCATTTCCTTGGGCGATTTCTCTGAATTCTGTTTGGGCTTTTCCCTTTTGCTGCTGCGTTTAATCACTATTTCGTCGTTGCTTTCAGCCATTTTTTACCTCTGTTGCTTTCAAAATTTTGATACTATTGCCCTCGATATACGGAATTATCCGATAAAGGTCAATCGTAGAGGCGATTTCAATATCGGATTCAAATCCTAAGCTTTCAAGCAATTTTGCGTGTTCAGTAGTTCTGACAAAATCTTTGATATTGTCTTTGTGCATCTGGTAGATAGATTTCGCCAAATGAGCAGCATCGGTTAGCTTGCAGGAAAGCTGTTCGTGGAAATGGCTTACAAACGCCCCGGCAGCAAGTGTGTCTTCGTAGGAAATTCTGCCTTTGTTGCCAGCGGCAAACAAAATTACTGAATGCATCGAAGGGTCACTCTTAACTCGGCTTAGCACATACTCGCAAACAGCAGACAAATTCACAAACGAAGCCACTATCCGGCAAGGCGACTCTTTGGCACGGGTAAATATTTGCGTTCCGTTCGTTGTAGTGAGTATAACTATTTTATTTTCAACTTTTTCCCTTGTGAACTCTGTCGGGGAGTTGCCGGCGCCAAATCCATCGGGCTTCATTCCGTTGCGTTCGCCTGCAAGAATTGCATTTTGCCTGTCAATGGTGTTGTATAGCTTTACTGCTTTTTCGGTTGTATCTGTGATAATAATTTCGCGGGCATTGTTGCTAAGAGCCGTAACAATTGTTGTGCTTGCCCTCAGAACATCAATCATTATCACAACAGAATTCGAAAAATATGTGTCCTCGTTTATGGCGGTTGGCACCAAAAATGCATCAATAATCATAAACTATCCGAGCCATTATATTTTACAAATAATTTAAATTTAAGTATTTTTTCTGAATTATGTAAATTTTTGAATGATTATATTTTTTTAATTATACTTATTGTAAATATCATTACTTATTGTAAATATCTTTGTAAATATCAGAACTCACTTCTCGCTGCTCAAACTATGTATCATTTAATTAATTTCAAATCCAATTGATAAATAATTTTATAAATCTAAAAAAATTCTTATATTTGTAGTTCATTTTTTCGTAAAACTATAATTTATAATAAATTATCGAGCTAAGGTGATTTATGAAAAGAACGTATCAGCCAAGTCGTCGTAAAAGAGTTAATAAGCACGGTTTTCGCGCACGTATGGCTTCGAAAAATGGTCGCAAGGTGCTTGCACGCCGCCGTGCAAAAGGTCGTTACCGTCTGACTGTTAGCGACGAAAGATAGTACTTTGATAATATGCATAGACTTTGAGCATAGCCGCTCACTGATATGCAAATAAATTCAAGAGGTCGAAAATGCCGTCTGCTCGGCTTGCCACTATCAAGAAACAAAAACGCTTCCAGGAAGTTTTCGCAAATGGCAAGAAATTTTCGACTTCTAATTTATTTGTAGTAATCGAATGCAACGACGCAACTGCAAATCCGCTTGAATATGCCGTAGTTGCAAGCAAGAAAGTTTCGAAACGGGCTGTTGTGCGAAACCGTGTGAAGCGTTTGCTGAGAGAAGTTCTTCGTCAATATGTTCATTTGCTGCTGGCAGGCAACATCAATATCTCGGCTATAATTTTATTCTGGCGAACACCCGTTGCAAAGCCGTCGCTTATCAGATTGACCGATGTTTTCGCTGAATTTATGATAATTGTCGAAAAATTCCGTAATTCTATTATCAAAAGGCAAGTTGATGAAGAAAATCTTAATAATATTGATTAAATTCTACAAGTTTGCTATTTCCCCGATTTTCCCGCCGTCCTGCCGTTTCTATCCAACTTGCTCCCAGTATGCAATCGAAGCCATCGAAAAGCACGGCTCTATTTTCGGAACTTTTTTGGCAATTAAACGTATCGTGCGGTGCAATCCGTTTTCGAAAGGCGGATTCGACCCCGTTCCTGATGTTTTATTTAAAAAGAAGATTATCAATTAATTGAAGTAGAATATGGATAGAAATTCATTTATCGGAATGTCTTTGATTATGCTGCTGCTCTTTGGGTGGCTCTTCTATATGTCAATTACAGAAGTGCCAAATCCGCCTAAAAATACCCCGGCAGATACCACAGCTCACCAGCAGCCTGCAAAAGCACAGGATAGCCTTGCTCCGGTGAAATCTGTTGTAGATTCCTCCCAAATTCAGCAACGCTACGGTATTTTTTCGCAATTTGCCTCGCAAAACGAAACTATTTATACAATTGAAAATGACTTGTTCGTTGCTGAAATCTCTTCCCGCGGTGCCGTTCTCAAATCCTGGAAACTCAAAAAATACAAAAAATGGGACAAAACTCCTGTGCAGCTTATCCGCCGCGGCAATGGTGAACTCTTCATCAACTTCGTTACTCTTGATGCAAAGAAAATCGACACCCGCGACCTTAACTTCTCGCTTGCCAACCAATCCTCAACTAACATAAAAATTCAAGGCAACCAATCGGTAAACCTTGTGTTCGAACTTGACTTGGGAAATAATCGTAAAATCAGTAAAGCACTTAAATTCTTCGGAGATAAATACCATTTAGAACAAAATATCACTGTTGCTAATCTGGAAGATGTGCTCCCAACCCGTGGATACAATCTCGTTTGGGAAAAAGGATTGCCCCCGCAGGAATACAACAGCGTCGACGAAGCAAGCGACGCTATGGCAATAGTCCAGATGAACGGCGAAGTTGAAGAAGTCAATGCTACTGATACCAAGCCAATCGAAAAAAGCTTTACAGGAATAATTGACTACGCCGCAATCAAAACTAAATATTTTGCTACTTCAATAATGCCACAGCCCTGGCAAAGTTTCGACGGCACAGTTGATATTTCCGGATACGCCCGCCACCACGCCAATAATGGCATCACCGAAACTTACTCGATAAACTACCGCATCCCATACAAAGGTGGTCAGCAGCAAAACAATTTCAAAATATTCATCGGTCCGCTCGAATACAATATTGTTCGTTCGTACGGGATGAACGCTTTGATTAATTTTGGCTGGCGTTTCCTGATACGTCCGATTGGCGAACACTTTATGCTGCCGATATTCCAGTTTGTGCATAAATTTGTGCCGAATTACGGGATTGCCATATTAATTTTCTCGCTCATAATCAAACTTTTGCTTCATCCGTTGTCCATCACCCAGATGCGTTCAGCTCAAAAGATGCAACTGCTTTCGCCCGAAATGGAAAAAATACGCACCAAATACAAGGACGACCAGCAAGCTCAACAGAAAGAAATAATGAAGCTTTATTCCGAATATGGAATAAATCCTGCAAGCGGATGCTTGCCCTTGCTGCTGCAAATGCCTATTTTATTCGCTCTTTGGGCAGTGCTGCGTTCGGCTATAGAACTTCGTCAGGAACCGTTTATCTGGTGGATTACAGATTTATCGATGCCCGACGTAATTTTGAAATTTGGTTTTTCCTTCCTCGGAATTAGCCACTTATCGGGTTTGGCAGTGCTTATGGGCGTTACTATGTTCATTCAGCAAAAGATGACTATCACAGACCCACGCCAAAAAGCAATGGTGTATATGATGCCGGTAATGTTTCTTTTCTTGTTCTCAAACTTCCCATCTGGACTTAATTTATACTATTTCTTCTTCAATTTGCTGTCAATTGCACAACAAATTTATATAAACAAGTTTTCTAAAAAACGTCTAACTCTCGAAGACTTAAAGAAAATGCCCAAGAAAGAAGGCTGGCTGCAACGCAAAATGCGAGAAGCTCAGGAATTAGCCGAAGCTCAAGGACGCACCCTACCCGGTGCAAAGCCACAACACAGCAACCGCCCAAATCAAAATCGCCCTAAACGCAAAAAGTAGATGATTGATAAAAACACAAAGGCTGCTTCGCACAAAAAGCAGCCTTTTTTATTTATATTCGGACAATCTTGCATTATTCGCTTTATGATAATCTGCGAAAAAAGTTGAAACACTTTTTCAAATAATTCGTATTACAATTAAGGATACTTCCTATAACAAACTTAGCGTAAAATTTCGGACTATCCACAATCAAGGATAGTCTTTTTATTTCACCTGCTCCAATGCCTCTTCCATTGTCAATGTTATTCTCAAAATAGACGAGACCTTAGTAATCTTGAACACATCCTGGAGTGTCTTATTCACATTTGTCAGTATCAAACGCGAGTCCTTCAGGTTGTATTCGTAATTGAGCTTAATCAGCTTGCCAATGCTTATCGAGCTAAAATAGAGCACATCCTTGAAATCCATCACGAGATTTTTGCATCCATCAGCAAGAGCACCCATCGCAAGATTGAAAAATTCATCTGTTTCGTCCCCACCCACAAATTGCCCGTCTAACTTCATCAGACAATAATTTTCGAATTTTTCAAGTTTTGTTTTCATAAATGAATTTTTTATAATTTTACAAATGTTATACACTAATGAAGTTTAATATATAATTTTATTGAGAAAAAAAACTTACTTTTTATGTGAACATTTAATTAATTTTATAATTTAAATATTGACGTCTTTGTATGCGTGATAAAATCAAGTCGCTTGCAAGCGACACTATTATATATGGAGTTTTTCAGGTAATAG
Source organism: Eximiradius proteiniborus (assembly GCA_937936035.1). Lineage (GTDB taxonomy): Bacteria > Bacteroidota > Ignavibacteria > Kapaibacteriales > UBA2268 > JAKIZO01. The sequence goes on along the minus strand of CALGXJ010000128.1, from coordinate 6,472 downwards.
GTCGGTTTCTTTCGTTTCTGCTTACTCCGCTCTACACCAATTACCTTACAAAAACAGAACTTGCGGAAATTACATTTATATATTCCATTCTCGCTTTTCTTAATATTATTTTCTCGTTCGGATTGGAGTCATCTTACTTCCGATTCTACCAAAAGGACAATCCCGAGCAATGCCGAAAGGTGTTCTCAAACGCAATGTTTGTAATTTCCAGCATTGCCGCTTCGTTCGCATTGGTTGTAATTCTTACTGCCGACTTTTTCGCTTACGATTTGATAGATTTGCCCAAAGCCGCGACAATTGTTCGTATCTCTGTTCTTATTCCGCTTTTCGACAGTTTAATTCTAATCCCCTATGCATATCTTCGGATGACACGTCAGGCAAGGAAATTTGCACAAACAAGGCTTTTGCTTATTATTATTGCAGTTGCGAACAACTTAATTTTGGTTGTGTCGCTCGGCTGGGGTGCAATGGGAGTTATGATTTCGCAGCTTATAGCGTCCTCGCTCGGAATTCTTATCGTTTACAAGGAAGTAAGAAGCAACTTGGTTAAGTATTTCGACTGGAAGCTTATCAAAGATATGTTCAGGTTCGGACTGCCCACCCTTCCGGCAAACCTATCGGCAATGATTCTGCAAGTGGCAGACCGTCCTTTTCTGAAAGCGCTTGCCTCGACAAACGATTTAGCTATTTACGCTGTTAATTTTCGCCTCGCAATTCCTATGATGATTGTCGTTACTGTTTTCGATTATGCTTGGAAGCCATTTTATTTGAGCCGCTACAACGAAGAAGGAGCAAAAGAACTCTTTGCTCGCATTTTTACTTACTATGTGCTATTTTGTTCGGGTATCTTCCTTGCCACTTCTCTCTTTATCGAATATTTAGTTCAATTGCCGTTCATCGGTGGTCGCTTTATCGAACCGTCCTATTGGACAGGGCTTGCCATTGTGCCGGTGATATTGCTTGCATTTTTTATCAATGGCAGTCAATCGCATTTTGCCGCTGGCTTCCTAATTACTAAAAACACGCGTTATGTTGGGATTTCTGTCGGGCTTGGTGCAGCGGTAAGCTTAATTTTAAACTTAATTCTTATTCCATATATTTCATACTGGGGCTCCTCTATTGCAATTGTTGCCGGATATATAGTTGGTGCAAGCAATTTATACATCCATCAACAAAAAATCTACCCTATTGCATACGAATGGCGGCGAGTCTGGATTATTGTATTCTCAACGGCTATAGTTTATTTTGTTGCAAAAGAAGCAACTATATCACTCGAAATGAAATGGGCGATATTGGTGCGATTGCTGTTTCTTGCATCGTTTTCTGTAATTCTTTACTTACTTAAATTTTTCACTCAATCGGAATTGAACCATATCCGCAAACTTCTGAAGTTGAACAAAAAGGACTAAACTATGTCTCTTCCGCAAGACCTCTCAAATAGGCATTTCAATAAAAATTCGCCTTGGTATTTTTCGGGCTTTTCCTTTATAATTATTCTTATTTGGAATATACCCAACGGTTTCTATTACCTCTACCCATTGACAATTCTGGCAACATATTTTCACGAAATGGGGCACGGACTTGCAGCATTTCTACTCGGGGGCAACTTTAATTACCTTCTTGTGCATCCCGATGGTTCTGGGGTTGCTGTGCATTCCGGAGAGCTTTTCCTTGGCTCAATCGGGCAGGCTATTGTTGCCATTAGCGGACCGCTCGGACCTACTTTTGCCGGTATGCTTTTCATTTATTCTTCCGCTTCAGTCAAAGCAACTCAAAGGTTGCTTGTGATTGTTGGCGCTTTGATTATTATCACAGTTGTGATATGGGTGCGTTCTGTGTTTGGAGTACTGTTTTTGATTGCAATAGGTGCCTTGCTAATGTATATTGGAATAAAATCGTCGGACAGAACCAAGCAGTTAGTGCTTCAATTTCTCGGTGTGTCCTCTATGCTCAGCCTATACCCAAATGTCGGATATTTTTTCATAGACCGTATAGAAATGAATGGCAAAATAATGTATTCCGATACAGGTTATTTAGAAAAATATTTGTTTCTTCCTTACTGGATGTGGGCAATTATAATTTTAGGCGTTTCATTCTTTGCTTTTTATAAATGTTTTGCATATTTATATAAAAAAAATAAGGGCTATCAATGAAAAGAGTTGCTTTAATTATGGCAGGCGGTTCTGGCGAACGCTTTTGGCCACTTAGCCGACGCAAAAAACCGAAACAATTGCTAAAATTAGTTTCAGACAACAAAACAATGCTGGAAGAATCTGTTGAGCGAGTGGCTCCGCTTATCGACAAGCGGGACATTTATATTATCACAAGCGAATTGCTTGCTCCGATTATGCGAAATATGCTTACCGACTTCCCCCCGGAAAACATTATACCCGAGCCATACAAACGCAATACTGCTCCCTGCCTTGCGCTTGGTGCCGCAGTCCTTCTTGCAAAATACAGCAATGAACCTGACTTATCCGTATCTGTGCTCACTGCCGACCAGCATATTTTCCCTTCGCACTCATTCATCGAAACAGTTGATGAAGCAATGAAATACGCCGAAGCCGAAGGAAAAATTCTCACAATTGGCATTGCTCCAGCTCGCCCGGAAACCGGTTACGGCTATATCGAGCTTGGCGAAAAAGTTCCCAACCGGCAATTAATTTTCAATGTCCTGAGCTTCCGCGAAAAGCCTTCCACCGAAGCAGCAACCCACTACCTTGCCTCCGGCAATTTCCTCTGGAATAGCGGAATGTTTTTCTATAAGCTCTCAACATTTGTTAGTGAGTTGAAGCAGCATCTTCCCGAAGTTGGCAATCAAATTGAACCAATGGCTAATAATTTAGCAAGTTCAATCAATAATCCGTCCAACTCTTTGCTAAATGAAATTGGAGATATTTTCAAGGAATTTCCCAATATTTCAATAGACTACGGGCTTATGGAAAAAACCGCCAATGTTGCCGTTGCTCGCGCATTGTTCAACTGGGACGATGTCGGGGCACTTGATGCTCTGCGACGAACACGCCCGGCTGATAGCAGTGGAAACATTTCCATTGGTCGGACTTCGCTTGTTGCAACAGGCAACTCTATTGTTATCAACGAAAGCAAAATGGCTGTTGTATCTGTGCTCGGAATGGAAGGTGTTGCTGTGGTAGTAACAGACGACGCTGTGCTTGTCTGCCCAGCCGACAAAGTGCAGCAGGTTCGCCAATGCGTCGAAGACGTAAAAAACAAGTTCGGCGAAGAATATATCTGATTGCACAGGACGCACTGGGTGCGTCCTGAAAACTTATCTTTTCCCTCTCATTAAAAGAGGTTTGTATAATGTTCTAATTCTTCTATCCCAGCACATCGCAACTATTAATCATAATCATTGGGAAACAATCCATAAGATACTCGCAATATAATTTCGCTTATTTTTTGATCTCTGAAATTTTGCTATTCAAATCAAAATTACTTCTTTTTTAAAAAAATTGTTTATAAATTATAAATTCTAATTTTCATTTTGAACACAGAAATTGAGGAGAAAATGGGTCAAACGATTGTTCAAAAAATTCTGGCACGTGCAACCTCCCGACAAAGCGTTGATGTCGGCGAAGTGCTCGAACCAGCTGTCGATACTGCAATGTCGCACGAAAATGCTGCACTTGTGATGAACCAATTCCAGGAAATTTTCGCTGGTCTGGGTCGCCCCGCAAAAGTGTGGAACCCGAACCGGATTGCTATTATTTTCGACCACAGAGTTCCCGCAGAAAGCAAGAAAACCGCCACCAATCAGAAAAAAATCCGCGCATTTGTTGCTGAACAAGGAATTACTAAATTTCACGATATTCGTGGCGACGAAGGCGGCATCTGCCACCAAATCCTACCAGAAAACGGCTATGTTTTGCCCGGCTATGTTGTAGTTGGAACAGACAGCCACACAACCACTCACGGTGCTCTTGGAGCATTTGCCTTCGGAATTGGTGCAACCGAAATGGCGTCGGTGTGGGCTCTCGGTAATGTGCTTAATGTAGAAGTGCCCGATACTATCAAAGTGGTTGTCGAGGGTGAACTTCCAAAATATGTTCAACCTAAGGACATTATTTTGCATTTGATTGGCAAAATATCAGCAGAAGGTGCAAATTTCAAAGTGTTAGAATTTCACGGCTCGACTATTCGCAATATGAGCACCTCGGGACGCCTTACATTGTGTAATATGGCTGTCGAAGCCGGCGCTACTTCCGGTATTGTCCCGCCAGACCAAGAAACCATCCGATTCCTGCGCGAAGAAGCCGGCGTAACAGGCGATATTGAACTTATCGCTCCGGACGAAGGCGCTAAATACTGTCAGGTTGTCGAAATAGATGCCTCAACACTTGTTCCGCAGATTGCCTGCCCACACACAGTTGATAACGTTAAGCCAGTTACGGAAGTCGAAGGACTGAAAGTAGACCAAATTGTTATTGGTTCTTGCACTAATGGACGCTTAGACGATTTAGAAACTGCGGCAAACATTCTCCGTGGCAAAAAAGTTGCCCGCGGTGTGCGTATGCTTGTTTTCCCTGCTTCATTCAAAATATACCAAAAGGCACTCGAACTCGGTTATGTAAACGACCTTGTAAAAGCCGGCGCAGTTGTTATGAACCCCGGTTGTGGTCCTTGTCTTGGTGTGCACCAGGGAGCTTTGGGCGACAAAGAAGTAGCACTCGCAACAACAAACCGCAATTTCAAAGGGCGCATGGGCAATCCCGAATCTGACGTTTATCTGTGTTCCCCGGCTGTTGCTGCTGCTTCGGCAATAACCGGAATGATAACAAATCCGCAAAAAGGAGGTTTTTAATATGGCTAAAGTAATCTATAAATTTGGTGATGATATTTCGACCGATATTATCTATCCCGGACGATATATGGCAACTGTTCTGCCATCGGAAACTCCACAATTCGCCTTTGATGATATAAAGGAACTCAACAAATTGCTTAATACTGAAAAAACTGACGAAACAAGAGTTATTCTCGCCGGAAAGAACTTCGGCTGCGGTTCTTCTCGCGAGCAGGCAGCTTCGTGCCTGAAAGGGCACAACCTGACTATTGTTGCAAGAGATTTTGCTCGTATCTTCCTGCAAAATAGCATCAATCTGGGCTTGCGAACAGTTATTTGCCCTGAAATCGAAGCAGAAGTTGGCGACGAACTCGAAATTCTGAACGACAAAGTTATTAACAAAACGCAAGGCAAAGAATTTCCGATTGTTCCACTGCCAAAAGCTCGTCAAGCAATAGTTGATGCCGGCGGGCTAATTCCTTACACACAGAAAATCCTGAAACAACGAATGGGAATAGAGTAAAGAGTTGATTATAATATTTATTTCGCTGTGAATGTCCCTGCAGCTTCAACACCCAGGGGCATTCTCTTTTGCTATTATCCCGGAAAGATATATCGAAAATGCTATAGCCGGATAGATAAACCTGCCATCGGAGTATGCCACAAACAATGAATATACATACAATGCAAGCACCAGTGCAAGCCCGGCAAAACACAACAAAGCAATTTCCATATCTTTCACGGCAAATTTTTTCTTTAAATATAAGTATATACCTATTGCAAAAATTATCAACGAAGGATATGCAGAAAGCAAAAACGACAGATAAGTCCGCGGGCGTGCAAGATTATTCTTCAGTGTCGATAGCTCAATTTCCCAGCTATAAGTGTATGGTATTCCATAATTTAATACCTGCATAATCTTCTGATGCAAAAAGTATGCTACCACATACAGCATCACGAGCAAACCAGCTTGCTTCCAGTTTCTCTTGAAAATAAAATGCAGCAATCCGCAAGCAAATACTATTATTATGCTCTCTTTCAGAAACAAGCCAACTGCCACAGCAATGCTAAACCACAAGTAGCGACCTCCCAAAAGCAAGGAAAGCGAAATCATCATCCACCCCACAAGAGCCGCATCCACAAACCCTACAACACTATAATAGAACACAGGAAAACAAAAAATATGTAGCAACACAATATAAAGCCCAACCTTTGGCTGCACATACTGCCTTGCAAGTGTCCCGAACGCAAACGCAAAGCCCAAATACAACAATATTGCATTAATCAAATTTAGCGAAAAGCCTCGTTCAAATGGCAATGCCGCCGCCAAAAGCGGCACCAACAGCCTTTTGTTGAATGGAGCGTCTGAATACCAGAAAGGTGCTTGCCCACGAAAATAATCCACCATTGCATAATACTGGTGATGGTCGCCTCCTATTATCCCGACAACATCCTTTATCAGCAGGTCCTGTCGGTTGAACCGCAAAAAAAGCACCGCCACAAGTGCAATCAATATATATATATAATATTTTTTCATTTTGTATTACATCCTCCGTCTCTGCGCCGCTGTAATGGATGGTATATAGTCTTTGTTTGCGGTAGTAACTCCCTACATTTTTTTAAGTCTTTGTATTTCTAATGTTATCTCGTTAATTACTTCTTTGTTTTTTA
>CALGXJ010000127.1 GCA_937936035.1 Eximiradius proteiniborus | reverse complement strand
CACATTTGCATCCACAGCCATACCAATAGTTAAAATAATACCTGCAATACCAGGCAAAGTGAGCGTTCCACCTAATGCTGCAAGAACTGACAATATAAGTGATACATTAAGTAATACAGCAAAATCTGCTAGTGCTCCAGCAACTCCATAATACATTATCATATAGAGGACTACCAAAATTACTGCAATTAGTGAAGCATTTAAACCACTACGAATTGAATCTTCACCAAGCGATGGACCGACTACACGTTCTTCAATAATTTGAACAGGTGCTTTCAAAGCACCAGCATTTAAAACGATTTCGAGTAAGCGAGCTTCTTCAGTATTTGCCATTCCAGTGATTTGAGAGTTCCCGCCGTTAATTTTGCTCTGAACTGTTGGTGCTGAATATACTCTCCCATCTAAAACAATTGCAATACGTTTTTTCAAATTAGCACCTGTAATTCGAGCCCAACTTTCTGCACCATCACTGTTCATACTCATAAGCACAACGGGTTGGTTTGTAGTTGGGTCGAACGAAGCACGAGCATTTGATATTACTTCGCCAGTAAGTTCAGGTTCCTTTTTCAAAGCATAAAAATCAAAAATTTCAATATTCTGTCTTTGTTTTAATCTGGTATCAGGTTTTGCATCAACAGCAATTTCTAAATCAGCAGGAATGAGTGCAGCGACATCAGGTCTAGATAATAATACAAATAATTTTGATATCGAATCTTTGGGTATTCTGAAAATATATTCTCCATCAGGGAATTTGTCTGATGTATAATAAACTGGGACAATATTTTGATTTTGTCCGGGAACAAAAAATGTAGAAAAGAGAGTAGTAAAAGGATGATCCAGTGCATATCTACGTTGAGCTTCTTCTGGTGGAAGTCCAGCGTAAGGGTCTTTAATGCTGTCTGAAGTAGATTTAGTTGTATCGGCACTTGTAGTATCTGTTTTTTGAGCAAGTTTAGTAGTATCTTGTTTAGGATTAGTTTGCTCTGTTTTTAGGGTGTCTGATTTAAGAGCGTCTAATTGAGCAATTGGTTCTTCAATAAGTCCTTTTCCTGCTTTAATTTTATTACTGAGCATTTGATCTATTTTGTAAAATGCCTGAACTATTTCTTTATAATTTCTTACTAATTTAAATTCAAGGCGAGCAGTAGTTTGCAAAAGGCTGCGCATTTCATCTTGATTTGTTACGCCCGGAAGTTCAAGCATAATTCGACGCGAACCTTGTTTTTGAATATTTGGTTCACTTACACCGTATTGGTCAATACGTTGACGAATTACTTCTTGAGCCTGGTCGATAGCCTTATCAATGCTTTCGTTCAGTGAGGAAATAATTTTTTCTTCGGAAGCATCACGTAAATCTCCAACATCGAAGTAATTCAATAAAGATTTGCCTTGAGGTCGAGCAATCTTATCAAAATTACGAAGGAATATATTTAATGCTGCTTCATCAGTATTTGCAGCTTCCTTGCGGGTTTTAGCAATTACATCTTTAAAAATTTCGTCAATAGTTTCTCTTTGAGCAGTTTCCTCAATTAGTTTTACAACATCGACTTCCATTGTAACATACATACCGCCACGCAAATCAAGACCTAACTTTAAGCGACGAGCTTTTGCGGTTTTTAATGCTTCGCCATATTGCTTTTTGAATGCTTCCATTATTGCCAGTGAGTCTGTGCTATTGGTTGCTTTCTTAGCTTTGGCAATTGCTTGTGCTTCTTTTTCTTCCAACTTTGACGCCTGATAAGTTGGATAGAGTAATACTATTGCAGCAATCACTGGAACAACAACAAGTAAAATCTTTCCAAAATACTTTTTCAATGAACATACCTCCAATAATTTATAATATGTAAATTATATCGAAAACAAGTTTTATCAAACTACAAATTTATTTATATTTACAATAATAACCAATTAAATTGTTAAAATAATGTTTGACTAATATGAAGTGCGATGTTGTTGTTATTTCTTATAATACGAAATATTTGGTAGGGAAATGTATCGAATCAATTTATAATACTGCAGATAAATATGTGCAAAATATTATTGTAGTTGATAACTGCTCATCTGATGGAACTATTGAATACTTGCTGAATACTTTTCCGAATGTTATTGTAGTGGAAAATAAAAAAAACTTTGGCTATTCATATGCTGTTAACCGTGGTGTGGAAAAATGTATCGCTGACTTCGTTATTATCTCTAATTCTGATGTGATTTATTTGGATAATTCTATTGAAAGATTATTGAAAAAATTATCACAGAGCAAGAAAAACGCTGTTACTTTCCCAAGACAGGTTTTCCCAAATGGTAAGTATCAATATTCTTATGGTGATTTTCCTAATATTGTGAGTGGGTTAAAAGAATTGACATTTATTAATCCAATAGAAAATATAATACGAAAAGCAATTTTTAATAATTTCAATCTTGACTTTCCAAAATTCTTTTTTGGATACGCAGATGGTGCTGTATTAGCAGTGAGAAAAAGTGTGTTTGATGAAATTGGTGGTTTCGACGAAGATTATTTCTTCTATTCAGAAGATATGGATTTTTCTTATAAAATTAAATCTTTTGGGAAAAGAATTATCTTTTGTTATAAATCACGCGTAATTCATTTGCGTGGTGCAAGTTCAAACCCCGATAGATTTTCATTCGAGACAACAAAAAAATTACTTCTAAGCAAAGTACTTTTTGCAAAAAAACATAATCTAATAAATAAACTCAGGTTTTATGCAAAATGCCAGATTATTAAATCTAAAATAATAAATATTATTCTCGGCTTGACTGT
>CALGXJ010000126.1 GCA_937936035.1 Eximiradius proteiniborus | reverse complement strand
TCCTTCCTAAATAAACAAGTAACCCACCTAAAAAAATCAAGAATATTCTACCCAAAGAGATAAGAATTGGAGCAGAAAAGAAAGTTGAAATACCTTGGAACATATTTGCAATATCGAACTCACCCATTTGTAAAAATCCCTAATTCTTTTTAATAATTTTTAAGAAGGAATAAACCGATTTAATAACAAAAACTACGAAGAATGAGATTAAAGATGCAATTGCATAAACAATTAGCGACAGTATAAGCGGATTTTTCATAAAAAAATATCTATTTTGATTAACAAATTATCTTAAATAATGAGATTGCATAATATGAAGTTTTCCCATTCTTGACCAAGCTGAATCATTTGGATTTTGGAGAAACTTAATGCTTCTGACAATAACAGACTTATTTAGAATAGATTCGCAAGCAGCGGTTAATATTACGATAAGCTCATCATCAGACATTTCATTTTTTTCCAGAAACTCTTTTTCTTCAATATTTCTGAGATGGTAATAATATTTTAAGCCAAAAAATCTAAATAGCCAAGTTATTATGGCTAAGATTGCCAAAACCACCAAAATTTCCATTTTCCCTGCCTTGAAATAATAAAAAGAAATTATTTGTGATAAATAGTCTGTTTCTGAAATGCTACTATGACTATTATCTGCAATCATAATAAAAAACTTTACAATTTAATTATATACAAAATTAGAAGAAAATTATGTATAAAAAAAATATCGAGAAAAAAAAACTTATACACCGCGGGTATTTGGTTCCCAGATATATTTATGAATTTGGAGTTGCAATCTAATATCAAGAGATGAGGATAGAATTAATTCAGCTAATTTGCGAGGTTCAATTAATCCAAAAGCGGGAGAAACCAAGACAGCAGCTACGCGATCTATCAGATTATATTTTATGATAATATCTTTAGCCCACAGGAAATCGTTTTCATCAGAAATGACAAATTTTACTTCGTCTTTTTTATCAAGGTAATTGAGATTGGAATAATTGTTAAATTTGCTCATACCTGAGCCGGGACATTTCATATCGATAATTTTAATAACACGACTATCAAGTTTGGAAACATCTGCATATCCGTTTGTTTCGACAGCAACCTGATAACCTAAATCACACAGGTATTTTGCTAAAATGTATGTATTATCCTGGGCAAGTGGCTCGCCACCAGTTAGTTCGACAAACTTGCATTTGTATTCTTTTATTTTTTCGATAATTTCGTCAATAGACATAATATTTTTGTTGATATTTAGTTCAAGAGCGTAGTCAGTGTCGCACCAACGGCAGCGAAGCATACATCCTTGCATACGAATAAAAATACATGGCAATCCTGCTCGTGTTCCTTCGCCCTGAATTGAAAAGAAAATCTCGTTAATATTTAATTTCACTGTCATACTAAATCAGTTTTAACTCTTTTGATATTAGCACCAATGGATTGAAGTCTTTGCTCAAAATTTTCATAGCCACGGTCAATGTGATATACACGAAGCACCTCTGTTGTGCCTTCAGCAATAAGTGCAGCAAGCACGAGCGAAGCTCCGGCACGGAGGTCAGAAGCCATAACTGTTGCTCCGGAAAGTTTGCGACCACCTTGAACAATCGCAGAATTATCTACTACTTCAACATTAGCACCCAGACGGATCAATTCGGGAACGTGCTTAAACCTATCAGGATAAATTGTATCAGTAATTTTTGAAGTACCCTCGGCGGCAAGCATTAAAGCTGTCCATTGAGATTGAACGTCTGTTGGGAAACCGGGATATATAGTTGCTGTAATATCGACAGGTTTTGGCTTGCCATTCATTTCTATAGAAATTTTATCAGCATTGACATCGATATCGCAACCGGCCTCTTCTAATTTGGCAATGACAGCGGTAAGGTGATAAGGGTTTGTGTTTTCGAGTTCCAATTTACCACCAGTAATTGCTGCTGCAATTAAATAAGTAGCTGTTTCTATTCTATCTGGAATAGTGATTTCGTCCGCCGGATGAAGAGAATCAACACCTTCAATTTCAAGTTGGGGTGTGCCAATGCCATCAATTTTGGCGCCCATTTTGACAAGGAATCGAGCAAGAGCAGTAATTTCAGGTTCTGTGGCGGCATTAGTAAGAAGAGAAGTGCCCTTTGCAAGCGAGGCAGCCATCAGCAAATTGCCTGTTGCTCCAACGCTTGAGACATCGAAATGAAAACGATTGCCAATTAGTCTTTCGGCTTTGGCAACGACGTAACCACTTTCGAGAGAAATTTCTGCACCAAGTTTTTCAAGTCCTTTCAGATGCAAATCAACCGGACGTGGTCCCCAAGCACATCCCCCAGGCATAGAAACTTTTGCGTATCCATAGCGTGAGACAAGTGGTCCAAGGACATAGAATGAAGCCCGCATTTTTTTGACGTGTTCGTAAGGTGCTTCAAAACTTGTGATATTAGTCGTATCAATGAATAATTCGTTTCCATTAAGTTCGCAGAAAGCACCTAAACTGTTCATCAGCCGGGACATAGTCCAGACATCACGTAAATTTGGTGTGTTTTTCAGATGGTAGGTTCCGGGTGCTAGTAAAGTTGCAGGCATAAGAGCCAGGGAACCATTTTTAGCACCGGAGATTTTCACACGACCAACTAATCTATTCCCACCTTGAATAACAAATTTATCCATAGTAATACCTTTGAAATTATTCCCATTCGATTGTTCCGGGTGGTTTGCTTGTTATATCATAAACAACGCGATTTATACCCTGAATTTCATTAATAATTCTATTACTTATTTTTGCTAAAACATCATAAGGAAACTGGAACCAGTCTGCAGTCATACCATCAACAGAAGTAACCGCCCGTAACGCACAAACGTTCTCATAGGTTCGTTCGTCGCCCATAACACCAACACTTTGCACTGGCAATAAAACAGCAAAAGCTTGCCAAATTTTATCGTAAAGCCCGGCTTCGGTAATTTCCTGAATATATATATCATCAGCTTTTTGCAAAATTTCAATTCGTTCTTGTGAAATTTCGCCGATAATTCTAATTGCAAGACCGGGACCAGGGAAAGGATGACGACGAACAAACCACTCCGGAACACCAAGCTGACGACCTACAGCTCGAACTTCGTCTTTGAACAAATCTCGAAAAGGCTCAATTAATTTAAGCCCCATTTTTTCGGGTAAGCCTCCAACGTTATGGTGAGATTTGATTACAGCAGAAGGACCTTTAACACTGACTGATTCAATAACATCAGGGTAGAGAGTTCCCTGAGCCAGCCATTTTGCATTATTAAATTTTTTTGCTTCGATTTCGAAGAGCTCAATAAAAGTATTGCCTATAATTTTTCTTTTTTGTTCAGGGTCGGTAACACCTTTAAGACGGGAAAGAAAAACATCGCTTGCATCAACTAAATCAATTGAGATATTGAAATAATCTTTGAACAGTTTCATTAATTTTGCACTTTCCTGAAATCGCATTAAACCGGTATCTATGTGGATGCAATGCAGTTTATTTCCGATTGCTTTGCTAAGCAAAACAGCAAGAACCGTTGAATCTACCCCACCCGAAAGAGCACAAATGACTTCGCTTGCACCAACTTCATCCTGAATTTTTTTAATTACACTATCAACAAAAGAGTGCATATCCAAAACTTCCCGGCAGAGGCAAATTTGTCGGACGAAATTTTCAAGAATTTTTACGCCATCGAGCGAATGATGCACTTCGGGATGGAATTGCACGCCGTATATTTTTTTCTCCTGATTGCGAATAGCAGCAATTGGAGCATTTTCAGTATGAGCAATAATTTCGAAGCCATCAGGAATTTTTGTAAGAGAATCACCGTGGCTCATCCACACTTGTGAATTTTTGGACACGCCCTCAAATATTGAGTCGGCTTTGTCAATAATTAAATTAGCTCTACCATATTCACGTTTTGCGGCTTTGTTGACCTCACCACCTAACTGGTAAGCAATAAGTTGCAAACCATAACAAATACCTAAGACAGGCACCCCCAAGGAAAAGACATCGAATTTCGGGATAGGAGCATTTTCAGAATACACACTCGAAGGACCACCGGAAAGAATAATTCCTTTGGGAGAAATGGCTTTAATAGTATCAACATCTATTGAAAAAGGATAAATTTCAGCATAAACATTCAATTCTCTAATTTTGCGGGCAATAATCTGAGTATATTGAGAACCAAAATCTAATATTACAATTTTTTCCATAATATCCTAAGAATTAGAAATAAAAAAACAAAAATAAGAAAAGTGAAATAAATAAAAAATGAATAAAAAAATTGAAGATTGATAAAATTTTTCTTGCATAGTTAAAAAAAAGAATATAATTTTGTATTTACCAAGCGGTTGTTCTTTGGTATAAAGCGAAAGTAGCTCAGTTGGTAGAGCACAACCTTGCCAAGGTTGGGGTCGCGAGTTCGAGTCTCGTCTTTCGCTCGACGAACAAAGTTCGTCTCTTCCTCTTTATGCTGCGTGCCTTGCTGTCACAATCCCCCCGATAGCAGGGCTTTTTTTTAAGAATTGTTTTGAGCAGGCTTTGGCAATTTAACAAAAAAAGTAGTTCCTTTGTTTTGTTCGGTCTCGAAGTGGAGATGACCATTTTGTTTTTCGGCAAGTTCTTTGCATAAAACAAGTCCCAGTCCTGTACCGGGTTCATTTTCTGTGCCTGGGGTAGTATATTTTGCTTCAATACGGAAAACT
>CALGXJ010000125.1 GCA_937936035.1 Eximiradius proteiniborus | reverse complement strand
TTTCCTATTAATATTATTTTACCAAAAAATTAAGTAAGTATTACAAAAATAAAAGAAATTTTGATTATTTGTTTTCATTTTTCACGATTTATTAAAATTTTGTCTTTATTTTGCGTTGTATTGGCTAAACTATGAATTATTATTTATTGTTTCTGATTTTACCGATGTTTTTCGATCTCATATAATTTTGCTTTTATTTATTTTCAAACTTCAAGACTAACAATATTTTATCCGAGATTTCGTTTTAACTAAAAATAATTTTAGTTAAATTAAAGGTAAGAAATATGCTAAAATACTTCATTTTTCTATTCACTTTTGCTTTTGCTAATATTAATTGTAGTTCTCAAACAAACGGAGGAAATATGGGATCGATATATGACTTTTCTGCAAAAACTATCGACGGCAAAGAAAAACCTATAGCCGACTACAAAGGCAAAGTTCTTCTTATTGTCAATGTAGCAAGCAAATGCGGATTCACTCCTCAATACAAAGGATTAGAAGAACTCTACCGCAAATACAAAGATTCCGGTTTGGAAATACTTGCTTTTCCGTGCAACCAGTTTGGTGGTCAGGAGCCGGGAACAAACGAGGAAATTGCTTCATTCTGTTCTACAAACTATGGTGTTACATTCCAGATTTTCGACAAAATTGATGTAAATGGCGAAAATGCACATCCTCTCTATAAATTTTTGAAAGCCAATGCAAAAGGCTTTATCAACGATGAAATTAAATGGAATTTCACGAAATTTTTAGTTAATCAAAACGGTGAGGTAGTCGATAGGTTTGCTCCACAGACCACTCCCGAAAGTATCGAAAAGCATATCGCTGAACTATTGAAAAAATAATATTGCCAGGTTTGTTTTAAGGTTGCACCTCGGGGCAACCTTTTTTATTAATTATTTTGGATTTACAAATATTGAAAAATCAGTAATTCGATTTGTAGATAATTATTATTTACAAGATCAAACTTATTTCGTCCTCACTCCTTCAATCCCCGGAAGTAGACGCAATCTGTTGGTAAACTTTTTCAATTGTTCAATATCTTGCACTTGAATTGTTGCCAAAAGTGCTTTTACATTCTTTCCCAGCTGTACCATTTCGGTATTGAGAACTATTATCGAGGCGTTTGCTGCCTCATCGTCAAACTGGTATGGATAATCTGAACAGAAAATTTTCAACTGAACGGTTTGCAAAGAAACATCGTCGCACCATTCTGCATTTTTCAGATTTGCGGTATCGGCGATATTTTTTACGTATGGGCATTCCTTACGATGCACCTTGATTTCGCTCTTTTTCGTAACATAAGCAACAATTGGCTCGCCTTTTATCGGATGGCAGCATTTGGCTAACTTGGTTTCGATTCCGCTTAATCCTTCCACTTTTACTTGTGGACGTAGTTTTTTCAGTTTGATGTCATGTTCAGTTAGTTTTTTCTGTTCCTTCTGTTTTTCGAAAGCTTTGGGATATATCTTTTTTAGCAAATTAAGCGAGCATTTTGTATTTCCATTGCCCAAAGAAAGGAAAAAATCTTCCGGCGACGAAAAGTCTAATAACTCGATGCTTTTACGGAATGTTACGTCGTCGTCGAAACCGCGTATTTTCGCTTTATATTGCTTTTTCAGTTGTTCCCAGGCTTTTTTCCCGTCTGCAATTAATAGCTCGCGTTCGTTTTGCTTGAACCATTTCAGAATTTTCGAGCGGCTTCGTGTTGATTTGACAATATCGAGCCAATCTCGCGACGGCTTGCTGTTTTTGGAAGTAATAATATCTACAACGTCTCCACTGTGGAGCTCTGTTTTCAGCTTCGCAAATTTACCGTTAATTCTTGCGCCTGTTGCTTTATATCCAACGTCTGTATGCACAGCAAAAGCAAAATCCAATGCTGTTGCACCTTCAACAAGCGAAATAATATTTCCTTTAGGTGTCAGCACGTGTATATAGTCGCTTTTCATTTCAGATTTGAGCATTTCAAATAATTCTACCGGATTTTCGAAATACTCATCATTTTCAAGAAAATCTTTTAGCTTTTTCACCCACAAATCGTTCTTACCTGCGGTTCGTTCTTTGTATGCCCAGTGAGCCGCCCCACCATATTCCGCTTCTATATCCATTTGATGAGTTCGGATTTGTATTTCAAACTTATCGCCACTCGTTGTATGAACTGTTGTTTGAATTGAGCGATATCCATTTGGTTTCGGATAAGTTATCCAGTCGCGGAAACGTTTCTCAATTGGTATCCATTTGCTATGGACGATGCCCAGAGTAACATAGCAGTGTTCTTCTGTGTCCGTTATCACACGCAAAGCCATCAGGTCGTATATTCCGTCAAGCGTTGTGTTTTGATTTTTCAGTTTTCTATAAATGCTGTAAGGTCTTTTCACTCTGTATTTTATTTCAGCTGGAATTGAATGCTTTTTAAGTTGCTCTGCAACATCATAGCTCATTGTTTTTAATTTTCTTTCGAGTGTTTCGCGACGGATTTCGATTGCGCGATGAATTTTTCTATATTCTGCGGGTTCAAGTATTTTGAAAGATATATCTTCAAGTGGTTGATAGAGCTTGCTTATGCCTAATCGGTGAGCAATTGGTGAATACAAATACAAACATTCTTCGGCAAGTGGAACAAGGTTTTTGCAATTGCTGTTCGATACATACTTCAATGTAACGAGACGTTCTATCACTTTTAGTATAATTAGCCTCAAATCATTTGTGATTTCGATAAATACTTTTCTCAAGCCCGAGATGCGTTTTTGTGTTTCGGGAATTGTTACCTTGCTTATTCTATGAAAAAGTTCGATGTTTTTTATAAGTCCAGCTCCAAATTCTGACTGCAGCGACGCTACCAGTTCTTTGTTGTTCAAATCAATGTTCATAAAAGCAGCAAGTGGCAGAATATCGTTGCCAAGTTTGAATTTTTGTGCTTCCTGAATAATTTCATTAGCAAATTGTCTTTCTTGTTCGGTCGGATATGCTCTTTCAATTAATTGATTAATTTGTTCAAGAGTTTCCATTTTCCTCTTACAATTATTTATTGACTATCAACAATCTAATAAATATTTATCTAAAAAAAAAGCCGCTCACAAAAGTGAGCGGCTCAAATAAATACTTACAATTCATTATTTTATTACAACCATTCTCTCAGTAGCTAAGCCACGGGCAGATTTCAGAGTAACAAAATAGAAGCCTGCAGGTAAGCTTGCAGCATTGAATTGGATGTTTTGCAAACTGCCTGTAGCGTTCCCTTCGAATACTTTTGCTACTTCGTTGCCTAATGCGTCTGTTATGTATAATCTTACATTTTCTGCACTGCTACCAACAAACCTTATTTCGGTTGTTCCATTTACAGGATTTGGCGAAATTGGCATAACACCAAAACCTCGCAGAGTAACCTCATCAACCGATGCATATATTTTGCGAGTAACCGTTACATAAGAAACATTTGATTTTACTTCACCACAGTCATTTTTGACGACGCAATAGTATTCGCCAATATCCGATGAATTTGCATTATCTTTTTGGTAAATATTTGAAGTAGCGCCTGCGATTGCAATTCCGTCCTTATACCATTGATATTCTAATGGAAGTAAGCTTTTAGCCGTTACTTCAATTTGCAATTGCTCGCCTTCTTTTACAATTATATTGTCTGACGGTTGAACTGTGATTTCCGGAACAGTAACAACACTTAATACTGCATTGTTGCTCCAAAGTTTTACTCCATAGCCATTGACAGTTGCCATTAAGCGATATTTACCAGCATCGTTTATATTAACGTCGGAGATTGTTAGTTCTTCAGTTGTTGCACCGGAGATGCGTGAATTATCTACAAGCGGAATGTTTTCATAATACCATTGATATGAAATTGTTGCAGGAAGAGTTGTTGTTGCAGTAGCAGAGAATTTCACTTCGTTCCCGGCACAAACCTGAACATCGGCAGGTTGCTTGGTGAATAATACATTAGCTATTCTAACGTAAACTTTTTTCGAGGAAACAGCTGTGTTAGGACATTTCCCACTGAATGTTACGTAATATTCATCACTTGCCATCGAAGGCTGAATTTTCGATAGTCTCAACATATTCGAGCGTGCTCCGGCAATATGAATGCCGTCATCCACAAGTGGTGTGTTGCCGCGATACCATTGAATTGCAACATCTTTTGCCGGACGAGTTCCGTCCGGACCAACAATGTGTGCTTCTGCATATAAAGTTACTTCGCCACCTTGCAGTGTGTATTGCGAAACCGGTTGTGTTGTAACAGTAGCTGGTGTAACAACATATACATCAATTGGCTCGGTTACTAATTTCGGGCACGCAGGCTTGCCAACTACAATGCAAGTATATGTTCCAGAAGTTTCATATTTAACTGAATTTAGCGATAATGTACTATTGGTTGCACCTGGAATAAACTTTCCATCTTTCATCCATTGATATTTCAAATCGGAACCGCTTACATCCACTGAAAGCGTGTAATTTTCTCCTTCGCATAATGAAGTCGATGGCGAACCTCCAGATTGAAGCGGTGTATCCCAGATATAGTTATTATTCGATACATCGAAAATATATGGATGCTCAACACTTATTAATCTGAAAGCTAATTGTTTTTCGGAATATGTTCCTCTTGGGATTTTCCATTCGTAGTGTCCTGTGCGGGCATCAACATTAGGCAATATTGTAGTGTATGTTACTCCTCCGTCTTCAGAAACTTGAATATTAAGTTTTTCGACACCATTCGAGTTCCAGGTAATATGATAAGCTTCGTGGTTGCAAAGTTCTTCGTTGTCGTATGGCATAATTAGGTCGAGTTGTGGTGTGCCAAATAATATAGGACTTAGCCTTCCACCATTTGCCAATCTTGTATCGACTGTTGCCCAGATACCATCTCCGTCTGTCCAGGTGCGGAGTTCATTGCCCTGCCAGTCGAAATTTTTCAGCTTGCGTACGCCATTTGTTAAATTATTTGGAATGTAAGTAGCCCAGGCACTGTTTGTTTCTTCATAATCTGCAAACCACCAGGGTGTTTGTGGTGGAAATCCCGGAGTTTGAATTCTTGCTCCAATGCTCTGAACTATTCCAACGGAAACTGGTGCATCGTTTTCGTCGTAGAGAACAACAAATGAATTTGGCTGAAGCCAGCTTGTCGGGTCATAAATTCCTGTTACTAATGATTGTTCTGAACCGAAGTCTCTTGATTGAGATGTTTTTGTTGATTTGAAGCGTTTCAGAAATCTTCCGTCTTCAAAAGCCATCCCGAATAACCAGTAAACATTTACCTGGTTGTTGAATGCTGCGTTGCCTGTTGGAACAATATTTATCCAGATTTTTCTTGATGTTTCGTTCGGTCCGGTTGTGAAATATGAATAGGATTCATTATCTACAAATGAACGTAAACTATTATAAATGTAAGTTCCAGTATTAGCATTGAAATGGATATTGTTCCCTGCTCCGTTATTATTTGCTGGTGTTATATCATAATTCGGGTCGTTAGTTGCTCCTGTCAAATATCTGTAAGTTGTATTTGGAAGCAGATTGTTTACTTGCACCAACGCAAAAGCAGGCAAACGCGGACCGTATGGATCGGTTCCAAGTGTTCCTACACCTTTAATATAGTCCGGTATAATTATTTCGGTAAATGTGATTTCTTCAGCAACTGTAACATTTTCTACAATTGAATCTATGAAGCCAGGTGAAGTAATTGTTATTGTGTAGTTCCCAGCCGCATCAAAAGAAATGTCATCAAACGTTGCTACTCCATTGAAAAATGTCTTTGTAGTTGTTCCTGTAATATTTCCTGTGCCAGTTGCTGTAATTGAAACCGTAGGACCATTATAATTTTCGAATGTTTCGCCATTCGCATTTATTGCCCGAACTGTGAAAGTTGAAAGTGAAAAATTCTTGTGAGTTTTCCCAACAAAGTTATCTAATGCAAGTCCGGATGGTCCTTCTACAAAACTTACATTCACGCTTGCAGAAGACAGTCCTGTAGATGTAAATGTTAATGTAATCGTGTTTGTATCTAAATAACGCAAATTAGTAAATTCAACCGCGTAAGTTCCGGCAGCAATTGTCATAGTCTGTTGTGGAATAATTAAATTTGTTACTGCTTGCAAAGTGACATTTGTATTGCCGGATACAAATTTAGGAATATTGTTGTCGTCTGCTGTAATTACGCGAACGCTGAATGGGAAATATGAACTTGGAACATTCGGAGTAACCTTTTGTACCAACAACTTTGTTGGAGTTCCTAAAGACGAGTAGCTTGTAACTGCTATATCATCAACGCTCATTTCCGGACGTCCGCCCGAGCCGCTTACATAATAGTATTTCCAACGTAAATAGACAACCGGCTGATTTTCTACTTCTTCCGGAAGCAAGATGTTATCGAATGATACAATTTGATTCAAAGGGGTTGTTGATAAATACTCAACCGGATTTCCGTTTGCATCTACAACGTCTTTGAATACTCCATTGCCAACTCTGTATTGCAGTCTTATGCCGTAAATTCGTGTGTTAGTTGCAAGAACGGCACCTTTCCAGGAAACTCGGATTGTATTACGGTTTGTTGTGTTCAAAGCCAGAACAGCCGCTCCTAATTTCACAGTAACAGATGTATTGACAAAGCTAAATCCTGCTGTGCCTTTGCCATTGACACGTGTTCCGCTTGTTAGATTGTAAGCAGCAGTGTAGTTGCCGGTCATTTCGTATGCCAGATCAGGGTCTGTTCCAGTGCTTGCCATAGTTGCATTATGGAAAATCATATTCGGTGGATAAGTCCCGGCAGCATTAGTAGCAGCCCATTCAGTTAAACTATAATCACCACTCGATAAATCGAACGGTGTTGGATATGTAGGCTGGGCAATTAGTAAACTACCCGAGATAAACAAAAACACAAAAAGAAAAGATAGTGTTTTTTTGAACATAATTTAATTCTCCTTTTATGAAAAGAACAGAAATTTTGAAATAATTTTTTTTAGACGTATAATTTTACTAAAATTTTGATTTTTTTTGTTAATTATTTATTAATATTCAAAAGTATATATGCAATACCTTGTGTTTTTAGCTTAAACACACATTAGAGAATTATTTCTTGCAAAAAATATTTAT
>CALGXJ010000124.1 GCA_937936035.1 Eximiradius proteiniborus | reverse complement strand
TCGTAATTTGATTTATACTGAGCAATCTCATTTTGGCTATAAATTTCAGTTGATAAAAGTAATAATGTCAACATAATCAAAAACATTCTTTTCATATTCTATCTAAAAGTGTGTATTTATTAAATTTATAACGTTTAATTAATAGTTTAAATTGTATTAATTAAGATTTATTTGTAAATTTGAATGTTATACAATTGATAATATTATAAAGTTTATTTTATTGATGAAAATCAGCGATATACTATCTACTATCGAAAAATTATTGCCTAAATCAACTTCAATTGAAGGTGACCGTATTGGTCTGCAAGTCCAAAGTGGGCGTAGCGAGGTTTCTCACATTCTTGTTACAATGGAATTATCGGATGAAGTTATTGCTGAGGCGATTGATCTTTCAGTAGATTGTATTATTTCTTTTCATCCTTTGATTTATCGTCCCTTGACTGAAATTGTCGATATTGAACGTGTTGGCAGACTTGTTTCTAAACTAATAAAACACGATATCGCCTTTATTTCAGTTCATACAACCTTTGACGCACATTCAGAAGGAACAAGCAAAATAATCGCAGATTTGCTTGGGTTGCGTGTACTTTCGTTTCTTATTCCATCGCCTAATTCTTCGAATTCAGGTATCGGAGTGATTTGCGAGGCTCAGCAACCAATGAATGCGGTGGAACTTGTCAAACTTATCTCCGAAAAATTATTTGCTCCGGTTAAATATACTTCAGGAGCAAAAAACACTAATATTACCAAAATCGGGATTGTTGGTGGCAGTGGCTCATCTTTTCTGAAAGAAGCTCTGGATGCAAATTTAGATGCTTTTATTACTGCCGATGTTACTTATCACTCTTTTCATTCAGTTAAAGGTAAAATGCTTCTTATCGATCCGGGACATTATGAAATGGAACAATTCGTTTCTTACGGTATAGCCAAATTGATAAAAAATAATATTGATAATTCCGTTAAAATTAGTGTTTCATCTGTGAACACTAATCCCGTTTCCTATTACCCGGAAAATCATTGGAAAGCTCTTCAGAATGAGTATTTAATAAATGTCAAAATAAATTGGAATAAACAATGATTTCAAAAATTCAATTAATTGCAGGATTAGCTTACATCGATAACGAACTAAGATTTCTTCAGGAAGAGTTCGGAGATTTGCCCGATAGGGTAGAAGAAAAAAAGAAAAAAGTTGACGAATTTAAATCAATTGTCCAAGAAACCGAAAATATATTAAAAGAAATTCGCGATTTTGTTGCTAACGCTAAAATTACATTGGTCGAACTAAAAGAAAAAGAAGAAAATTTAGCAAAACAGCAATTTATGAGCCGTAATAACAAAGAATTTGATGCAATAACGAAAGAAATCGAACACTTGAAACAAGAACACGAAAAATTAGCTGCCAAAATGCGTACCGAAGGTGTCAAAGAAGAAAATATTATTCGGATTTTAGAAGATCAAAAAGCTCAATACGAAGCTGCTCTCTCCGAATACGACAAAATGAAGAAAGAATTTGAATCTATTTCTGAACAACAGTCCGACGAAGTTAAACTTCTTCAAAATAAAAGAAAAATTATTGTTTCTATGCTTCCCGCTAGTTACTATGAAGAGTATAACAGAATTCTAAATTACCATTATGATGCTGCTGTTCAATGCAAAAAAGGTTCTTGTCTTGGATGCTATAGTTCTGTTCCACCTCAAAAAGTTGTTGAAATGAGAAATCATCTGGACACAATTTATCATTGCGAAAACTGTGGTCGTATTCTAATTCCCGAAGAAATTCCTTTTGATGATTCATTGTTAGACATTGAATAACATTATATATTGCAATAACAAAAAGCCGCCTTCTTGAAGCGGCTTTTTTTGTAAAACGTAATAAAAAAAAATAGAAGCAATACACAAGCATATCGCCCCTATTTTTTTGTATAAAATATTTATTTTACCATCAAGGCATCGCCATAACACAAGAAACGATAACCATTTTTTGCAGCACGTTTATATGCTTTGAACATAATATCACGTCCTGCAAAAGCAGCCGTAAGGAGCAAAGAAGGACTTGCCGGCATATGAAAATTAGTAATCAAACGTGTAACAATTTTGAATTCATAAGGTGGATAGATAAATTTATCTGTCCAGCCTTTATTTGGTTTAACTGCACCTGTCGTCAAAACACTCGACTCGAGAGCTCTTGCCACAGATGCACCTACTGCAACAACCTGCTTTTTGTTTTTTAATGCTTTATTAATCGTTTCCGCTGTTTCTCTAGGTATTTCAAAGTATTCTGAGTACATTCTGTGTTTAGTCAAATCTTCGACTTCAATGCGTTCAAAAATACCTTGCCCGATATTCAAATTCAACGTTACTATTTTCACCCCTTTTTGAGATAATTTTTCTAACAGCTCTGTAGTAAAATGAAGCCCTGCCGAAGGTGGTGCAATAGATGCTAAATATTTATCATTTGCAAACACACATTGATAAGTCTCTTTATCGTGTTCAGTAGGTTCACGCCGCAGATAATCCGGAAGCGGCATTTCCCCAATTCGTTCAATGATTTTAAAAATATCATTATCATAAGTAAACTTTACTGTTCTGCCACGTGAAGTAGTGTTGTCGATAACTTCACAATAAAACTTCGGACTATCAAAAAATATTTTATTTCCTATACGCACTTTTCTTGCCGGCTCAACGAGAACATCCCAAATACGTTCATCCGATTTCAACTCCCGGAGCAATAGCACCTCAATTTTTGCATTTGTCTTTTCTTTTTTTCCATACAAACGCGCAGGAAACACCTTTGTTTCGTTTAAAACCAAGACGTCGCCACGTTGAAAAGTTGAGGTAATATCAGAAAAAATTTTTTCTTCAATTTCACCAGTGTTCTTATCAATAATAAGTAATTTTGATGAATCACGTGGATCAGCCGGAAACTTTGCAATAGCACTTTTTGCCAAAGTGTATTTAAATTCTGAAAGCTTCATTACTTTTCCTTCCCAATTTATAAATTAATTTTTTGTTGCTTCTTCTATAAAACGATTCATTCTCTTAACAAAGTCCACTGGATTTTTCATATATCCTTCAATTAGCAGTGCACCTTCGTAGAGCTGATTAATGGCATCCTCTACTATTTCTTCATTTCCATCTTCCAATTTCTGCAAAAGATTATTGATTATTGGATGCAATAGGTTGATTTCTAAAATTCGTTTAGAAACAGTGAAATCTTTATCTATTACTTGCATCATCTTCTCAAGTTGCGGATCCAATCCCTGCTCGCCTACAACTAATGTAACTGGCGAATCAACCAGCCTAACCGATGGGACTACATTTTCCACCTTGTCGCCGAGTACTTTCTTGAATTTATCTATTAACTTCTCTTTTTGCTCTTCTGAAATCTTCGCTTCACTCTGAGTGTTGTTCTCTATTTTAATATCTGCCTTTTCTATTGATTTTAGAGTTTTGCCCTCGTATTCACGTATATATGGAATAGTGAATATATCTATTGTGTCTGTTAAAAACAGAACTTCGATGTTGTTTTTCTTGAAATATTCAAGATTTGGATTTTTTTCAACAATATCAAGATGAGAACCAGATATATAATAAATTTCAGTTTGGTCAGGTTTCATTCGTGAAACATATTCTTTTAGCGAAGTCATTTCTCCACGAGGTAGGGCAGAAGTTTCAAATCGTAACAATTCAATTATTCGGTATTTATTTGTAAAATCAGTATTTATTCCGGTTTTGAAAATTGAACCGAAGTTTTTATAAAATTTATAGTATTTTTCTTTGTCTTTTTCAGCCCATTCTTCCAATAAGTTCAGGATTTTTGTTGTCAGCACATTCCTTATTTTTGCCATTACTGGCGAACTTTGCGCAACTTCTCGTGATACATTAAGCGGTAAATCCTCAGAATCTACAACACCCTTGACAAATCTGAGATATTCAGGCAAAATCTCTTTATCGTCGTCCCGGATAAAAACCTTGTTGGAATATAAGTGAAGAGTTTTATCGCGTAGATCTCCAAAAAGCATATTAGGTTGTGTTTGTGGAAAAAATAGTATTGCTTTGAAATTCACATTCCCTTCAATATTCAAAAACAATTCCCCAAGCGGCTGCTGATAATCACCGGCAATAAATTTGTAGAATTCAAAAAGCTCTTCTTCCGATACTTCTTCCTTTTTTTTATGCCATAATGCTTCGACCTTATTTACTCTTTCGTTCCCTAAATAAATCGGAAAATCAACAAAATTTGAATATTTATTTAAAATATCCTTGATTTTCCATTCTTCTGCAAATTCTTTATACTCTTCTTTCAACTTGAAAGAAATCTTTGTTCCACGTTTAGACCGATCTGATGGTGATATTGTAAAATCCTCAGTTCCGTTCGATACCCATTTCCATCCAGCTGAACCTTTTTCTGCATACAGAGTTTCTATAGTTACTTCATCAGTTACCATAAATACAGAATAAAATCCTACTCCAAATTGCCCTATAAGATTTACATCTACTTGTCCTTTTTGCTCTTTTAGCTTCTGAATAAAATTTAATGTTCCCGAACTTGCAATTGTGCCAAGCTGATAAATCAAATCATCTTTTGTCATTCCTATTCCTGTATCCTCGATAGAGAATACCTTGTTGTCCTTGTCCAATTCAATTGTGATTTTTAGTTCCTCTTCTGGAGAAATAATATCTGAATTAGTTAATCTGAAAATTCTCAATTTATTTAAAGCATCCGATGCATTTGAAATTAACTCACGAAGAAATATTTCGGGATGTGTATATAGAGAATGAATAATTATATGA
>CALGXJ010000123.1 GCA_937936035.1 Eximiradius proteiniborus | reverse complement strand
TTTCTTTTGCCTTTGATTTATGTTCAACTGATATTGCAGTGTTGAAATACTCTGGATTAGGCTCTAAAATCATAGATTCTTCTTCTACCGAAACATCGCTGATAAGTATTTCAATTGCTTGCCCTACTTTGAATGGAATCTTATTCCCTCGCAATAAGTTTTTCATTTTACTACGAGGCATAAATCCATCAACTTCGTCTTCTACCGTTACAACGCAACCCTGAGCTAATACCTGTTTTACAACACCATTGAATAATTTTTCAGGAACGAACTTTTCTTTAATGGACTGCCAAGGATTATCACTCAATCTTTTCAATGATAAATGCAATGTTTTCTTTTCTTCTGAAGCATTTATTACTTTAAATTCATATTCATTATCAATTTGCAGGCAATCAGCAGGATTTTTTACTCTCTTTGTCCACGATAATTCATTCAATCGGACCAATCCGTCCAATCCTTTCTCGATTTCTACATAAGCACCAAAATTAGTAAAACGCTTGACAATACCTTTAACTACAGAATCAACTGGATATTTTTGTTCAATACCTTCCCACGGTGATTTTTCAAGTTCCTTACGGCTTAAAGCAATTTTATTATTTTCTTTGTCTATTTCAATTACAACAGCTTGCATTTTATCGCCACGTTTAGAAAAATCTTTTGTTGATTCAATGTGTTGCTGAGATAACCTTGAAATATGAATTAATCCTTCAATACCACCTAAATCAAGGAAAATTCCAAAACTTGCAACCGACGATACTGTCCCTTCAACTATATCTCCAACTTTTATTTTATTCCAGATATTATCTAAAAGAATTTTCTTTCTGCTAACAATTATTGTTTTCCTTTTATCTTCATCTTCTGATATTTCATGTATATGAACCTGAAGATTCGAGCCAATTATAGCTGTAAGTTCTTCTTCCGATGGATTTCTTTTAATTCCGAAGTGAGAAGTTGGCAGAAATAACGGAATATCATTATACATTAAACGCAATCCACCCTTAATTCTGTTGGTTACTTTGGCTTCTATTGTTTCACCTTTTTCGAAAGCCTCTTTAATTTTAGAAAAATCTGCATCAAACTGCTTTTGCTTTTCTTCAGCACGTTTCTTTGCCTCAGCTGCTATTCGTGCTTTTTCTTCTTCGCTTAACTCTATTGGGTGTTCCACCTTGGGTGCAGTTTCATCTGAGGATTTTTCACTACTTGGTTCACTTGCAGGTTCTTTGACTTGCTCTACTGTTTCTGCTGGCAAACCTTCAGATGATGATTGGTTAATTATTTCGGAATTAGTTACTTCTAATTTTTCATTATTTTCACCGACAACATTTTGATTTTCAATATTAGACATTTGATGCACCCAATTACATAAAATTCAACAAATTAATTTAAAGAATTTACAAAATAAGATTTACAATATAATAAATTTTTCCTTTTCTTTAAAGAATAAAATTTATTTTTATCATTCGAACATTTGATACAAAAATAATATATATTTGTAAAAAAGAAATTTTCAAAATGGAGAAAAAAATGAAAAAGACACGTTTTTACCAAAAGCATCTTAATGCTAATGCAAAAATGGTATCTTTTGCTGGCTACGAAATGCCTATTCAGTATCCAAAAGGAATTATTTTTGAGCATAATTTAGTAAGAAATTCTGTAGGAATGTTCGATGTTTCACATATGGGCGAATTTGAAGTCAGAGGAAAAGATGCTTTGGCGTTCATTCAGAAAATTACTACAAATGATGCTTCTAAATTATCACCCGGTAAAGTTCAGTATTCAGCAATGTGTTACGAAAATGGTGGTATTGTTGATGATTTGCTTGTTTATTGTATAGAACCTGAATTCTGGATGCTTGTTGTCAATGGCGCCAATATAGAAAAAGATTGGAACTGGTGCTTACAAAACAAAGAAGGTTTTGATGTAGAGCTTTACAATGCTACTGATGATATCAACCTGTTAGCTATTCAGGGACCAAATTCAAGAGCAACTATCCAGAAAATTGCCGATATTGATCTAAATCCTGTTGAATATTATACTTTCAAAATTGGTAAAATTTCCGGTTTTCAGGCAATTATTTCGAGAACTGGTTATACTGGTGAATTAGGTTTCGAACTATATTTCAGAGGTGATACCCAAGTTGCTGAAAAAATTTGGGACGACATTCTCGAGGCTGGCAAGGAATTTGGGCTAGAACCCGTTGGCTTGGGTTGCCGCGATACATTGAGATTAGAAAAAGCATATTCCCTTTATGGTAATGATATTGATGAAACCACTAATCCTATTGAAGCTGGATTGGGTTGGATTACAAAACTTAACAAAGGTAAATTCAATGGTAGTGATATACTAACTAAAGTTAAAGAAGAAAAACCAAAGAGAAATTTAGTCGGATTTGTTATTATCGTTGATAAATTTATCCCACGCCAACATTACAAAATTTTTGCTGATGGCAAACAAATTGGCGAAGTTACAAGCGGTAATCTTTCTCCAACTCTCAATAAAGCAATTGGTCTTGGATACGTTGAAGCAGCCTACAAAGAACCAGGAACCAAAATTGAAATTGAAGCTCGCGGCAAAATGTTCCCCGCTGAGGTTGTCAAACTTCCATTTGTTGGATAATCTTTTCTTTTTGATGTTAAAAAGAGGATATTATGCAACAATATCCTCTTTTTTTGCAAAAATTAATTATTTTAAATTGTTTATTTAATTTATTTTTACTTATTTCGTTTATATTATTTATTGTTAAACTTTTACAATAAATGTTTATGAAAATCCAACTCGAGCTTGTTGATAAAATGCATTTTGTTGCAATTAGTCCTGACAATCATCAAACCCATTTCGATGCTTTACCTGAAAGCGGTGGTGAAAACAAAGCTCCTCGTCCGGCAGAAATAATGCTCGAAGCTCTTGCTGCTTGCACTTCTATGGATGTCGTTGCAATCGTTCGTAAAAAAAGAAAAACTGTCGAAGCTTTCAAAGCCATCGTTGATGGAGAAAGAAATGATAATCACCCGAAGGTTTTCAGAAGAGTTCATATTAAATATATTCTGAAAAGCCCTGACGCTGAATTAAAAGACCTTGAGCGTGCTGTTGAACTCTCGCAAACAACATATTGTCCAATTATCGCTATGTTCAAATCTGCGGGTTGTGAAATTTCATCTGAACTTGAACTTTTAAGGTAATCTTGTTCAGTTTTTGATATTTTTCCCGATATTATTTTAAATACCATTTATAACTTTGGCGGCAATTAACTATGGAAAAATCTGCTTTTTCAAAGGCAATTAAACAAAATACAGAAATAATCTGCAATTCACTTAATTTTAGTGGTAAAATCTCTATCGATGAGCTTTTAGAATGTCCAGATTTGCCCGATGTTTATAAAACTATGATCACTGCAGAACGTGAATTGTGGATTTTCAAAGAGAAAATGAGATTTGAAGCAAATCCTTTTTTTGATTTTTATTCTAAAACTAATCTTTGTTTTGAATTCGAAACACTTCTTAAACAAATATCTGTTGTTCCTTTCGACAATCTATTCTCATTTATAGAAAGTTTTGTTAAATTAAGGCTGAATTTTCTTTGCCGCCCAAGAACCACTTTGAAATATTTCATTTTTAGAGAGAGCTTAACTGTTTCCTATGAACAGTTCTTAAAATAT
>CALGXJ010000122.1 GCA_937936035.1 Eximiradius proteiniborus | reverse complement strand
AAACTAAATAAAAAAATCGATATTATTAATAGGACAAAAGAAAACGTTAATATTATTTGTAGTTTTTACGATAATGTGCAAATAATCAACGAAGATTCTGTTAAAAATAGTTACGACCTGATAATTAATACTGCTTCTGATTTAGCTTTTTTCGAACATTACTCAAAATTGACAAGTGCTAAGATATTATTCGATTTTAATTATATGAAAAAACAACTCTGTAAGATTTTCCCAAACTACCAGTGCTCGATTGATGGCTATGAAATTCTTAAAAATCAAGCATTTTATGCTTTTAATCATTTTGCAGATGATATTTTCAATTTAAAAAATGTTCTTTTCGATGACGAAAAAATTTCTGAACTTTTAAGACAAAAGAAAAATAAAAAAGACAATATTTCTATAATTGGTATGACAAGTGTTGGTAAAACGGAATTTGCTCGTTCTTTGGCAAATGAACTCAATATGGAGTATTTCTCAATTGATGATTTTATCGAAAAACTTGCCGGTAAATCTATCCCAAAAATATTTGAAGAAGATGGCGAAGATAAATTTAGAATGATTGAAGCTGATGCTATAAAACAAATCGGCTCTCTCAATAATACTATTATCGATACAGGTGGTGGTTCGTGTATTTTCTCTGAAAATATTAAACTACTTAACTCTAATTCGTTTGTTGTGTTCCTTGCTCGAAAACCTGAACATATTTGGAATGATATTAACACTGAAAATCGTCCAATATTAAAACACTCTAATTATGATGATTTCCTTAATATTTTCAACCAAAGACTTGATAATTATTTCAAATGCTCCGATTTAATCTACTCTTTCTCTAAATTCGACACTGCTTTCAATGTGTTTAAAAATGAATTAAATAATTACTTAAATGCATATTAATCCTCAAACAATTGATAAACAAGTGGCGGCTCCCTTTTCCAAAAGCGAGTTTCTTAGAGCTTGTTTAATTGCATTACTAAACAAACAATTTACTATTGAAAATATACCAGATTCCAAAGATGCCGCCGCCGCTATTAATATATTACAAAACTATTCTAATTGTTTGTTTAAGAATAATCAAATATTTGTCGAAAGTATAAATAATAATAATAATAATAATAATTTTAGCTTTCATTGTGGCGAATCGGCTTTTTTGGCTCGAAGTCTTACCGCCATATCTGCATTAATGGGGTGGAATGCAAAAATTTGTGCTTCTGGCTCTCTTATTTCTCGTGATCTTATCGATATTTTTGATTTTCTTGCGCGTAATAATATTATTTTTGAAGGTAATTCACCATTTCTTCCTGTAACTCTATTCAAAAGTAATATCCAAAATATAATCGAACTTGATGCTTCCCAATCGTCTCAATTGCTGTCTGGTTTACTAATTGGAAATGCTTTTGCAGAGAATAATTTTATTATTCGTTGCTCAAATATCGTTAGCAAAGGATATGTCACGCTCACTCTGAATATGCTCAAAAAAATTGGGATTAATTATGATTATTTTGAAAATGAATTTTATCTTACAAATAAATCTATCGTAACTACTGATGAAATTTTTATTACGGGCGATTGGAGTGCCTCAGCATTCTTAATGGTTGCCGGATTTATTTCTGGAAAAGTTGAAATTTTGAATTTGGACCCGTCATCGTCTCAACCCGATAAAGTTTTTCTGGATTTTATTAATCAACTCAGGCTCGATTGTTCTATCGCTAATAATCCATATAAAATCACTTGCGAAAAATCCATTATTCCTGCATTTGAATTCGACGCAAATGATTATCCCGACTTAATTCCTCCGCTTGTAGTGCTTGCAATAAATTCAACAGGTAAATCTGTAATTAAAGGTGTCCATCGCCTTCTGAATAAAGAAAGCAATAGAGCATTGGCTCTGCTGGAAGAATTTACCAAAATTGGTGCTAATATTTCAATTTCTGATGATACCTTTATTATTCAAGGGAATTCGCAACTTAGAGGGGGAGAGGTCTCTTCTCATAACGATCACCGAATTGCTATGGCACTTGCCGTCGCTGCTCTAAACTCAAAAAGCGGAATTGCTTTGCACAATCCCGCTTCTGTAAATAAATCTTTTCCTAATTTCTGGAATTTATTTATATAATTCCAAATAAACTAAGTAAAATTAACGCAATCACAATTGGTATTATAAATTTTATAAAGAAACCCCATAAAAAAGCAATTTTTTTGAAATTTGTCGAGCCTTCAGAAATCTCTTCAGTTGCAGGTTTTATTCCCCACGCCCATCCAACAAATACAGAAGCAAACAGTGCCCCTAATACAACCGCAAAATCACCAAAAATAAAATTCATATGCGATAGAAAATCTGGCGAACAAATTGATTTTGGCAACAGTCCAAAATTAGTAAAAACATCAACTGTTCCTTGCGAAAGAGCAGAAGGAAGACCCACAACAAATGTGAAAATTGAAGCATAAATCACAATTTTCTTCCTGTTTATTTTCTTTTCATCAACGAAAAATGATACAGGAACCTCTAACATTGAAATTGTCGAGGTAAGCGCTGCAATAGAGAGCAGAACAAAGAAAAATGCCCCCACTATCTGTCCGCCGGGCATCCCCATAAACAATTTAGGTAATACTTCGAAAACAAGTGCCGGCCCAGCCTGTGGATTGCCACCCATTGCAAATAAAGCAGGGAAAATAACAAATCCGGCCATTATTGCTACTGCTGTATCCAAAAGAGCTATGGTTGTCCCGCTTACGAAAATGTTCTCTTTTTTCGATAAATAGCTTCCGTAAGTAACCATTAATCCCATCCCAAGACTGAGCGAAAACATAGCTTGTCCAATTGCCGAAAGAACTACTTTAGGTGTGATTTTCGAGAAATCTGGCTTTAAATAAAATTCCAAACCTTTCGATGAGCCTTCTAAAAAATTAGCATATATTATTAAAAAAATCATTATCAGTAATAGTAATGGCATTAATATTTTCGACCACTTCTCTATTCCTTTCTCCACTCCTCCGTAAACTATCCCGGCAGTGAAAATTAAAAATATTGCGAATAACCCTATTTCAAAAATTGGATTTGATACAAAAGTCTGGTAGCCAAAAGCATCTCCGCTCAACATTTTGAATATATAGCCGAATGTCCACCCAGCTATCACCGAATAAAATGCCAAAATCCCAATATTTGTCAGAACCGCAAAATAACCAACAAATTCCCAAAATTTAGAAATACTAAGACTTGTAAATGCTCCAACTGGGTTTTTCTGTGTTTTTCGACCTATTGCAATTTCTGCAATCATCAAAGGAATGCCAAAGAATATTACAAAAATCAAATAAGTCAGAACAAATGCTGCGCCACCATTTTCACCGGCTACATATGAAAAACGCCAGATATTCCCTAATCCAATCGCAGCTCCTGCTCCTGCCAAAATAAATCCAATTTTTGAACCCCATTGTCCTCTTTGTGCTTCCATTAATTCACTCCGTAAAATTGTTTCATATACTACCTTTTTTTGTGAAAAAAATCTTCGTTAATATATGAACAATATTGATATTTTAAAAATGAAAATTTGCATAAAAAATGCTCTTCGAAAATCGAAGAGCACTTTTTTTTTACATTACTTATATCAAATTATCTGATGACTACAAATTGCTTTGAAACTACTCTGTTATTAATCTTAATATTTACGGAATATACTCCAACAGGCAACCTGCTTATATCTATTGTTTTGTTGTTCTGTCCAACAACTGCTTGAATTTGATTTGAGTATAGAACATTACCTAAAGTGTTGGTAATTGAAATCTC
>CALGXJ010000121.1 GCA_937936035.1 Eximiradius proteiniborus | reverse complement strand
ATAAAAAATATATAAATTATGAAAAATAAAATATGTATTTTAAATTATTAATAATTATGAATTATTAAAAATAAATTAAAAATACTTTTGCGATATTTTCGATTAATAGTTATATTAACAAAAAATAATTATGAATACACTATTAACATATTATGTATAAAAATTAGGAGTTGAATATTGATTATTATTTACTCAATTATCAGAATTAGGAGGGAAAATGAGAATTTTAGTTGTTGAAGACGAACGAAAGGTTGCAAATTTCATCAAGCACGGGCTTGAAGAAGACCGCTATGTCGTAGAAGTAGCCGGCGATGGTGTGGCTGCTATCGAAATGGCAATGAACAACCATTTCGACGCTATCCTGCTTGATGTGATGCTTCCCGGCAAAGACGGTTTTACTGTTCTAAAGGAATTACGCGATAGCGGCGTTTCGACCCCAATTCTTATGCTTACTGCCCGTGGAACAACCGAGGACAGAGTTACCGGACTTGATTTAGGTGCAGACGATTATCTGCCAAAACCTTTTAGTTTTGAGGAACTTGCTGCACGATTGCGCTCGATTTTGCGCCGCAGTAGTCCCGAAAAATCAACTAAACTGCGTTGTGGCGACCTTGTGCTAGATACTGTGTCGCACCTTGCTTATCGCAATGGGCGCGAAATTGAGCTCACTACAAAAGAATACTCTCTGCTCGAATATCTTATGCGTAACAAAAACCGCATTCTCAGTCGCTCTACTATTACTCAGCACGTCTGGAAACACAATTTCGACCCGGAATCGAACATTATCGATGTATATATCAAACGCCTACGTCAGAAAATTGAAAAAGACGACGGCAAGCCATTCCTCCAAAGTATTCGCGGGGTTGGTTACCGTATGAGAGAAACAAACCCTGATGATTAACCGTGCTTTTTTCTTTGAACAAAAGGCGTTTGAATATATCAAACGCCTATTTGTTATAAAGTTATGATTATTTATTTAATGAATTATTCTATTGCCTTGCCCCATTCAGACAAATAAAAATTCTCGCCCAGTGGACGACGGCCACGCTCTGCTTTTTCTGCAGGGTGATACTGCTCAGCTAAATTATCGAGCGAGCCCTGGTATCCAACTGCAATCACTGCCATTGGTGTGTGGTTTCCCGGAACCGAAAACTCTTTCATTAATTTTTCGGCGTCGAAGCCTCCCATCTGGTGAGTTACAAGTCCCTGACGAACGGCTTCGTACGCGATTGTTGCTGCCGCTGCACCACAATCATACTGTGCCCAACGATTTTCCTCTCCGTTAAAGGAAAATTTATTTGTTGCAATAACTGCAATCAAAACGGGTGCGTTCACTGCCCAGCCTTGATTGAATTCGACAAGGCAACTGAAAAGTTTATCGTATGCTCCCTTGTTTGTGAATTTATCGCAAATGATAAACTTCCAGGGCTGATCGTTATAGCAAGAAGGTGCCCATCTTGCCGCTTCGCACAAAGCAATTATCTGCTGGTGGCTTACCTGTTGATTAGCTTGAAATGAGCGCGGGCTCCACCGCTTTCTGCTTAATTCATTGATTTCTACGCTTGTTTGTGCTGGTTTTTCTATCATTTTGATTTCCTCAAATCTTACTAATTAATCAATGACTGCATCCGCAAGTCTTTTCGTGATAAGGATTATCAAACACAAAGCCTTTGCCACGTTCATCTTCGATATAATCAAGAGTTACGCCCATCAGATAAAAAATACTTTTTTTATCGACAATGAAAATATGATTACGGACTTTGTAAGTTATATCATTGTCGTTTTGCAAAGTGTCGAAGCCGATAATGTAGTTCATACCACTGCAGCCACCGCTTTTTGTAGCAATACGGACAAACATATCGTCGGGTATGCTGTTTTCAGCTTTAATTTGAGATATTGCTTCTATGGCACGCTCCGAAACAAATATATGATCAGATGTGTCTATCCCCTCAATATCAGGGATAATTCTTTCGCAGTCTGTGCGAATTTCTTCCATTTTATTCTCCTTTAATCATAATCAATAAAACAATTATCTTCAAGTGGATGAGCACGGCAAGTAAGAATGTAGCCGTTTTTTCTTTCTTCATCGGTAAGCGCTTCGCTTATGTCCATATAGAAACTCCCGCTTACAGCCTTTGCTCGGCAGGTCGAGCAAGCGCCAATCTGACAGCTATATGGTGGCATATAGCCTTCTTTTTGCAATGCACTTACTATTGTATCTTCTGGCTCGACATTTATCTCAAATGTTTCGCCATATAGTTTAATTTTTACGAGCCTTGGTAATATTTCTA
This sequence comes from Eximiradius proteiniborus, assembly GCA_937936035.1. Lineage (GTDB taxonomy): Bacteria > Bacteroidota > Ignavibacteria > Kapaibacteriales > UBA2268 > JAKIZO01. Next base: position 26,891 of record CALGXJ010000121.1, on the reverse strand, counting down.
CATTTGGCTTTTTCTGTTCATTATGATGAGTTGTTTCCTCGGCAGTGAATGATTCTTTATGTATTTGGGTTTTGTTTACTGCAAGTATTTCAAGTGCATCGAGCACTTGCCTCATCATTCCCGATGGTCCACACAGAAAATGCTCACGTTCGCGAAAATCCGGGGCATTCTTCTGCAACATTGCTGTCAGATTTAACGTTGTAAATCGTCCTTTGTGTCCTTGCCAGTTGTTGTCGTATTGCGTCAGTCCAAAGATTATTTTCAACCTGCTGCTATATTGCTTTTCAAGAGCCAATAATTGCTTGTGAAAGATTATTGACTCAATTGTTCTATTAGAATAGAGCAAAAGAATTTTTGATTTTTCTTCAACTTTTAGAATTGATTTTAATATTGAAAAAATTGGAGTAATTCCGCTACCAGCCGCATAAAGAACATAATTTACATTCGGATTTGCCTCGAAATTAGGCACAAATGCTCCTATTGGTGGCATAACATCTAAATAATCACCAACTTTCAATTTGTCGTTTAGATAAACTGAGAGATTTCCTTCGGGCATTTTCTTAACTGTAACCATTAATGGTTCGTCCCATTGCGGTGAACTCGAAATTGAATATGCACGGCGGTCTACTGGATTGCCATCAGGCAGTTTGATAGTAAGATATTGTCCGGGCAAATAAGAGAAAACAGATTTTAATTCCTCGGGCAGTTCAAAAACAATTGAAACTGCATCGGGGGTTTCCCGTATTATTTCATTTACTTTTAATCTATGAAAATCAATAGCCATAGTATTTACTTGAAATGTTAAAAACCAAGTTCGAAACGAGCTATTTCGCTCATCATTGATTTATCCCAGGGTGGGTCGAACGTAAGCAGAACTTTTGCGTTTTTAACGCCTTCAATTTGCTTAATTCGTTCCTGTACTTCTGCCGGCAGCGACATTGCTTCGGGGCAACTCGGTGAAGTAAGCGTCATTAGCACTACAACCTCGTTTTCTTCTGTTATGGCAATATCATAAATCAGCCCCAAATCATAAATATTCACGGGGATTTCCGGGTCGAACACGCCTTTTAATTCGTTTATTACTTTTTCTTCTAATTCCTGTGGCGAAATATAATTATCGCTCATACTTGCTCCGTGCTAACTTTTGTTGTTGTGTGATTGTCCAACGCATTGAGCATTGTGTGCCAGGCAAGGCTTGCACATTTTACTCGTGCCGGGAACTCACGCACTCCGCAAAAAACTGCAAGTTTCCCAAGATTTATTATATCTGCGTTCGAGGATGGATCCGATGTTACAACCTTATGAAATTGCTCGAATAGTTCCTTTGCTTCCTCAATTGTCTTGCCTTTCAGCAGTGTTGTCATTATCGACGCAGAAGCTTTCGAAATAGCACATCCTGCACCTTTGAACCTTACGTCTTCAATTTTCCCTGTATCTTCATCAACAAGAATGAAAACTTCTATCTGGTCGCCGCAAAGTGGATTGTGCCCTTCGGCATGGCGATTGCAGGTGGGCAATTCACCAAAATTACGTGGATTTTTGTTGTGGTCTAATATAACCTGCTGATATAATTCTTTTAGTTCTTCCATCACAAATCCTAACTAAACATTTTTATTACTTTTTGGATTGATTGTACTAAAATATCGATTTCTTGCTTTGTATTATAGAAAGCAAATGAAGCGCGGGTCGTTGCCGGCACTCCGAAGCGACGCATAATCGGCTCTGTGCAATGGTGCCCAGTCCGGACTGCTACTCCATCGACGTCAAGCATTGTTCCAACGTCGTGCGGATGCACATTTTCCAGAACAAACGATACAACACTTGCTTTCCTCGCAGCATTGCCAATTATCTTTAATCCATCTATTTCAGATAATTTCTCTTGTGCGTATTTAAGCAACTCACTTTCGTGTTCTGTTATAAAATCAAAGCCAATTTGACTGACATATTCAATTGCTTTCCCAAGTCCGATTGCTCCTTCGATATTGGGTGTTCCGGCTTCAAATTTGTAAGGCAGATCGTTGTAAATTGTTCGTTCGAACGAAACTGATTTGATCATATCTCCGCCGCCCTGATAGGGATTCATTTTTTCAAGGTAATTTTCCTTGCCGTAGAGAATTCCTATGCCGGTGGGTCCATAAATCTTATGTCCGGAAAACACCATAAAATCGCAACCGAGCTTGCGAATATCAGTTTTTATATGCTGGATTGATTGTGCAGCATCGACAAGCACAGGTATTCCTTGCGAATGAGCTTTTTTTGTAATCTCCTCAATCGGATTAATTGTCCCGAGCGAATTCGAAACATAAACGACCGATACAAATTTCACTTTGTCGGTGAACATTTTTTCAAACTCTTCGAAAATCAATTCCCCGGCATCGTTAATTGGCACTACACGTAGTTTGGCGCCTGTTTCCTCGCACACTATTTGCCAGGGAACTATGTTGGAGTGGTGCTCCATATGAGTAATCACTATTTCGTTGCCTTCTTTTAATCGTGGTCGCACATAGCTATGAGCAACCAAATTTATTCCCTCGGTTGTGCCGCGAGTGAAAATTATTTCGTTCGTTTTGTTTGCATTTATAAATTCTTTGATGATTTTTCGCGATTTTTCGTATTCATCAGTTGCTTCCTGGCTTAGCCGATGCACACCACGATGAATATTACTGTTATAGTTAAGATAATAATCAGAAATTGCGGAAATTACACACTTAGGCTTCTGTGTTGTTGCAGCATTATCAAGATACACCAAAGGTTTCCCGTACACCAACCGATTGAGCACAGGGAAATCCTGACGAATTTCTAATATTTTTTCTTCAAGTTCGCTCATTTTAGCTTTCCTGCAAGTTTGCTTTCAAATAGTTCTGATAGCATATTTTGCACCTGCGGAATTTCAATTTTTTCGATAATCTCTTCGCCAAAAGCCGCAAGCAGCAAATTCCGTGCATTTTCGTAACTTATTCCACGAGCTCGCAGATAGAACAACTGCTCTTCATCGAGTGTGCCCGAAGTTGCACCGTGCGAACATTTTACGTCATCGGCATAAATTTCAAGCTCTGGTTTTGTGTTGATTGTTGCATCCTCCGATAGCAATATGTTTTTGTTTGATTGATATGCATTCGTCTTTTGGGCATCTGGTTTGACTAATATTTTGCCATTGAATACTGCTGTTGCTTTGTCGCCGACTATGCCTTTATATACTTCATTGCTAAAGCAGTTCGGCAGGGCGTGGTACATAAATGTGTGGTTGTCAATATAGTTGTCCTTATCGGCAAAATAAAAGCCATAGTAATGAGTTTCGGTATATTCTCCAACTAATTTTGTATTCAGATTGTTTCGGACAAATTTCCCATCGAGAGTGAAGGTAATATCGTTGAATAATGAATTCCGGTCTTGCTCGACGTTTGTTCGACCGATGAAAATGTGCGTATCGGGCAGAATTTGTGTTCTCACAAAGTCAAATCGGGCAGATTGTGCAATCTTTATTTCAGTCGAAGCAACTGAAATTGTATCGAATTCCCCGATTTTCTGATAAGTTTCAATGAATTTTGCCTGTGCATTCTCTTCCACCGTGATGAAAGCTCTTGGAAAAATCGAAGTTTGAGACAAGTTCCCGTCAAAAATTTGCAGCAGATGCACCGGATGCTCAATAATCGAATTTCTTTTAATTCTTATAAAAGTAATGTCTTCAAAAAATGCTGAATTCAAATTTGAGAATACATCACTTGCAAGTTCAAGCTTTATATTATTCCACGCAAATCCATTCGAAACATCTTGCGAAAGTGTTACTATTTCTATATTCTGGTCGATAATTATCGAAAATTCCTTGCAAAATTTCCCATTATTAAAAACAAGCACATTTGCTTTTAAGTCCTGAAAAATGAATTTATCAACTGTTTTGCAGTCCAGAGTTGGTAGGGCAGCCAATTCAAAATTGTATTTATTCAAAAATGCAAGATTTGTATACTTCCATTCTTCCATTTTTGGTGTGGGAAGCTGGTCTGAGAGAACACGTCCGAAAGCCTTCGCCTTGAATTGAGCGATTTCATCAGGTAAATTGGACGCCTTCAAATACGTGTCGAACTTGTTGGCAAAGTTTTCTATGAATTTACTTTTAATTCCCATTGCTACACCTGTGTTAGTCTTTAATCCAGTCATAGCCTTTCTCTTCGAGTTCGAGTGCAAGTTCTTTCCCGCCGGATTTCACAATGCGTCCTTTGTATAGAACGTGAACATAATCAGGAACAATGTAGTTAAGCAAACGCTGGTAGTGCGTAATCACAAGGAAAGAGTTATCCTTGCGACGAAGCTTATTCACACCGTTTGCTACAATTCGAAGTGCATCAATATCAAGTCCCGAGTCGGTTTCGTCGAGCACCGCAAGCACTGGATCGAGCATAGCCATCTGAAATACTTCGTTGCGTTTCTTTTCTCCACCAGAGAACCCTTCATTAACTGAACGATTAAGAAACGATTGCTCAATCTCGACCATTGCTGCTTTTTCTTTTATCATCGAAATAAAATCAAATGCGTCGAGTGGCTCCAAATTCCTGTATTTTCTGATTTCATTTACTGCAGATTTTATCAGGTTTGTATTCGATACACCCGGTATTTCCACAGGATACTGAAATGCTAAGAACATTCCTTCGCGAGCACGCACTTCCGGCGGCATTTCAAGCAGATTCTTTCCGTTAAAGAACACTTCGCCTTCTGTTACCTCGTATCCGGGTTTGCCCGCAAGCACAGATGCGAGAGTGCTTTTGCCCGAACCGTTCGGACCCATTATAGCGTGAGTTTCGCCCGGATTTATTTCTAAATTAATACCGTGCAAAATTTCCGTCTCGTTAATTTTTGCTTTCAGATTCTTTATTGATAACAAAGCCATTTTTTATCCTTTATACTTATTATTAAATTTATTATCCAACCGAACCTTCCAAACTAACTGAAAGAAGTTTCTTTGCTTCAACAGCAAATTCCATCGGAAGATTATTCAATACTTCTTTTGCATAACCGTGAACAATCAATGCAACAGCATCTTCCGTAGATATTCCGCGTTGGTTGAGGTAAAAGATTATATCTTCGGAAATTTTTGAGGTTGTTGCTTCGTGTTCTACTATTGCTGTTTGATTTGCAACTTCAAGATATGGGAAAGTGTGAGCCCCGCACTTATTGCCCAACAGCAAAGAATCGCATTGCGAAAAGTTGCGGGCACCGTCCGCTTTTTTGCTGATTTTTACAAGTCCGCGGTAGCTATTATCACTACGTCCCGCCGAAATACCTTTCGAAACTATGCGGCTTTTGGTGTTTTTGCCTAAATGTATCATCTTTGTGCCGGTATCTGCCTGCTGAAAATTATTTGTCAGAGCAACCGAATAGAATTCTCCCACTGAATTATCTCCTTTGAGAACGCAACTCGGGTATTTCCAAGTAATTGCCGAACCTGTTTCCACTTGCGTCCAGCTTATTTTTGAATTTTCACCTTCGCATAATCCACGTTTGGTAACAAAGTTGTAAATTCCGCCTTTGCCTTCCTTGTCGCCGGGATACCAATTCTGAACTGTTGAGTATTTTATCTCGGCATTTTTATGAGCGACAAGTTCGACCACCGCAGCGTGAAGTTGGTTCTCGTCGCGCATCGGTGCAGTGCAACCTTCGAGATAACTTACGTAACTTCCCTCGTCTGCAATAATCAAAGTTCGTTCAAATTGACCAGTAGACGAAGCATTTATTCGGAAATAAGTTGATAGTTCCATTGGACAACGCACACCTTTCGGCACATACACAAACGAACCATCGCTAAAAACTGCCGAATTAAGCGCCGCAAAGTAGTTGTCTGTGTATGGAACAACACTGCCTAAATATTTTTCTACAAGTTCGGGATGAGTGTGCACTGCTTCGGAAATCGGGCAGAAAATTATTCCCAGTTCTTCCAGCTTTTCTTTGAATGTGGTTGCAACAGAAACGCTATCGAGCACAGCATCGACTGCCACTCCGGCAAGCCGTTTTTGCTCTTCGAGCGGAATACCCAACTTTTCGTATGTCTTCAGAATTTCCGGATCAACTTCGTCCAAACTCTTGTATTTATTAAAGTTTTTTGGTGCAGCATAGTAATGAATGTCCTGATAATCAATCGGTGGATATTTCACTTTTGCCCAGTTCGGCTCTTTCATTTTTTGCCAATGACGAAAGGCACGCAACCGCCATTCCAGCAAGAAGCCCGGTTCGTTTTTCTTTGCAGAAATAAAGCGAATTACGTCCTCGTTCAAACCTTTTGGGGCAAGTTCCTGTTCGATATTCGACACAAAGCCATATTTATATTCACTTTCTGCAAAATCGTCCAGAATTTTATTATTATCCTGTTCCATTATTCTATCCTATATATTGTTTTTCAAATTTGCTATTGTTGTATTTTTAAAAATGTTGTTTATTTGCTCCTGCAGGTTCATTATCGGACTGCGAATATCGCAGATTTCAGTACGCGAGCAGCAGCTTCCGTCGTTATCGGCGCATTCTACAATTCTTGAACGTTCGTCGAGAGCGTTCATCAAATCTTCTACTGTAATTTCATTAATTTGCTTAACTAACATATATCCGCCTTTAACTCCTAATTGAGACACCAGCAACCCCTTTTTCATCAACGTTTGCAATAGCTTGGACAAAAAGTCGTACGGCAGCGATAATTTTTCGGCAATTTCTTTCGCTGTATTTGTTTTCGAGCTGTTTTCAGAAATATATTGCAATGCCATTATTGCGTATTCAACTTTTTTTGATAATTTTATCATCTTACAAAATAATTTATCAATTAATCAAAAATTATGACGTTACAAAAATACGATTATTTTTATCCGAATTTAGAAAAATTATACTATTTCAATGAAAAAATCGTTTAAAATTTAAATAAACCTAATTTTATTTTAAGGAGAATTTATGGATGCTAAACTTCCGAGATTAGCAATTATTGGCTACGGAACTATGGGACACGAAATCGAAAAGGCTGCTCTGAGCAATGGATTCGAGGTTGTCGCAAAATACGATATCGATAATCCTGTTGTCGAAGAAACAAAGTTTGATTTTGATGTTGCTATCGATTTTTCTATTGGCCAAGCTGTTTATGATAATGCCTGCATTCTTGCCAGGAACGGGAAAAATTTCGTTATAGGTGCAACCGGCTGGTATGATAGCTTGGAACTGGTTAAAAATATTGTGAAAAAGTATGATGTCGGAATGCTTTGGAGCCCGAATTTCTCTATCGGAATGAACATTTTTATGAAAGTTGTGCAGGTTGCTTCCAAATTGATTAATTTAGCACCGGGCTATGATATTTTCATTGTGGAAACTCACCACAAACGCAAAAAGGACACTCCATCAGGCACTGCAATATCGCTTGGCGAAATAATTTTACGCGAATTTAAGCACAAAGACCAGCTTCTCTTCGGAAATCCCGAAGGTGCGATATTGCCCGAGATGCTCCAGATTTCGAGCATTCGCGCCGGCGACTATCTGGGCAAGCACACTGTTACTATCGATTCCCCTGTTGATACAATAGAACTTACACACAATGCCAAAAACCGCGAAGCATTTGCTGCGGGCGCTTTGCTTGCCGCTTCCTGGATCCAAGGCAAAAAAGGTGTGTTCAAATTCGATGATATTCTGGACCAAATCTGGTTCGCCGAACGCGAGTAGTATTTTTCCGATAGTGCAGTTGATTTATAAATCATAGACAGTAGAGAGAAAAATTCTCTGCTGTCTTTGTTTTATTATACTGGTATACATTCCATTTTTTCTTTTCTTCTAATAGAATGATTTTCATAAATATCAATTTTCTTCTTTGGTTTTTCCAGAACAGTTTCGAGCATTCCAAGCCCCAAGCAGTTGAATTCTCCGATGCCGCACTGGTAAGCAACTCGCAGTATCTCGGGTTCGCTTCGGATTGTAACAGGTGCAATAAATCCTTTCAGCTTATATTCTTCAACGGAACCTTCACGAATTGTAACAAGTTTGCTTACTCCTTCGCTTCCACCTTTGGTTTCGACATATTCGCTGTCGAATTCTATATCAATTCTACCTTTAAATTGGGCTTTGTGTATTATTTCATATTTCCGGCGTAAGTTATAGGCAATTGCTCCTGCTGTTTCGCTTTCGTTTATTCTGTAAAAATGCAGAATTTTGTTTCCATTGCTGAACATTACTTTTGAAATTACTGTTGGAGAGAGCATTACAAACTTTCTTTCGTTTTCGAATTCTGGCTCAGGCAGTTGCTTGATGCTTTTAAAATAAAATTCCGAATATCCGTTGTAATTCTCAATTTTCAACACTTCGCGAGATTTCAAGGTCGAAATAATCATTGGCGCTAAATCATCTTCTATTGGAGCTGAGAAAAGTAATTTAACGTCCCCAAAACCGGAGTATGAAGATTGTGTTACTTTTGAATTAGGACATAGCATTTTGGAGAATGTGAATAGCTTATTGTTTGGTAATATCCTAATGCTTTTTTGGTTGTCGGATATCCAGGTGTGAAATTTTACAGGTGAATAATAAAGAATACTTGCAATCGAACTAAATAGCAAGTAGTTGTAGTTGATTGGGATGGAGAACCGAAGCTCTTTGGGACTGAGTAACAATTCTAATCTCATATCGTTTTTACAAATAATTCTACAAGTCAATTAAATTTTGAGGTAAAAAAGTCGGTCGCCGACTTGGAGTATAAATAGTGAGAAGAGAAGTTTTGGTAATAAATTAACAAAAAATAATCATATATGCAAGTATATTTTAATGATTTTTTCATATTTTTTATAATTTATTGTCAATTAGGATAATTTTATTTTTTTTCTTAATTTGTAAAGACTTATTGTAATTAATTGAGCAAGAATAATGAAAAAATTCAAATCCGAAATTAAAATTACTTTACGCGAAGGTATTCTTGATGTTCAAGGCAAAACTGTCGAAAACGCTTTGCATTCTATGGGCATTCCCGAAATCGCTCACGTTCGTATCGGACGGTTTGTAACTACAGAAATTTCTGCCGAAACACAGGAGCAAGCCTTCGAAATTATTGATAAAGCTTGCAGGCAACTTATTGCCAACCCAATTATTGAAGATTATTTCATTGAATTGAAGGAAATTTAAGTAATGAAATTTGGCGTAATTACTTTTCCCGGTTCTAATTGCGACCACGATGCAATTTTTGCAACTCAGAGCTGCCTCGGCGAAGATGTTGTTAATCTTTGGCACAAGGACACACAAATTCCGAATGATATAGATTGCATTGTGCTTCCCGGTGGATTTTCCTACGGCGATTACCTGCGTTGCGGAGCTATTGCCCGTTTCTCACCAATAATGAAGTCAGTCGTTGATTTTGCTAATCGTGGCGGGCTTGTGATTGGTATTTGCAATGGATTCCAAATCCTCACAGAGGCACAACTTTTGCCCGGTGTGCTTCTTCGCAATACAAACATGCAATTTATTTGCAAAGACGTTTGGCTAACCGTCGAAAACACAAATACACCATTTACCAACTTAATCGAAAAAAACACTGTGCTGCGCATTCCAATAGCTCACGGCGAAGGCAACTATTTCGCTGATGCTGATACTATTAAACGACTTGAAGACAATAATCAGGTTGTCTTCCGCTATGCAAATCCACAAGGCGAAGTTACAGACGAGGCTAATCCAAACGGCTCGATTAATAATATTGCCGGAATAATTAACGAAAAAGGGAATGTTTTAGGTATGATGCCCCACCCCGAACGCTACTCCGACAAAATTCTCGGCTGCGACGATGGGCTTGTTATTTTTAAATCTATTGTTAATTACATTAATTCTAAATAAAGGTTGTTATGGAAACATTGGCTTTTATCGGCACTCTCGGGCTTCCTGAAATTCTTATTATTTTGCTCATTATTGTCGTGCTTTTTGGAGCAAAAAAAATTCCAGAGCTTATGCGCGGGCTTGGCACCGGAATTAAGGAATTTAAAAAGGCTTCGTCCTTAGACGAAGACGAGCACAAAGACAACAAAAAAATTGAACCATAGGGAGCAATACTGTGTTTGACGTTGGCGGCGGTGAACTTCTTCTGATTTTGCTCGCTATTGTTATTCTTTTCGGTCCGAAGAAAATACCGGAAGTTGCTCAGTTTCTGGGTAAAGGTCTGCGCCAGTTCCGTCAGGCTCAATCCGAAATTCAAACTCAGATAAGTAAAATTCAACAGGTAGTTTCCGACGAAATCAACGTTATTAACAAAGAAATTGATATTAACAATAGTGAAACTGCTGTAAAACCTGAAAATTTAATTCGTCAGGAATTACCCAAAAATCAAGAAAATCAAGAAACACAGTTAAATAATAATCAAGGAAATGAAGAAAATGATAAACTACGGTGATTTCTTAAAGAAAATCCAAAATAAACAGACAACTTGTGTAGATTTTACAAATGAAATTCTCGATAAAATTGAAAAAAATAAACATTTAAATATTTTCATTTCTGTTTGCAAAGAGCAATCTCTTGCCCAAGCTTCGGAAAGCGATAAACGCTTTTCAGACGGCAAACCTCGCAAACTCGAAGGTATGATAGTTGCCGTAAAAGACAATATTTCTACGAAAGGCATTCGCACAACCTGTGCCTCGCGTATGCTGGAAAATTTCGAGCCAATCTATGATGCAACTGCTGTGGAACGCTTGACTTCTGAAGGAGCAATCATCATCGGCAAAACTAACTTGGACGAATTTGCTATGGGAAGCTCCAACGAAACTTCCTACTTCGGAAATGTGCTTAATCCATTAAATAATGAATACACTCCGGGTGGTTCGTCTGGTGGTTCGGCTGCTGCTGTTGCAGCCGGGCTTTGCCACGTTGCACTGGGCTCGGACACAGGCGGTTCTGTTCGCCAGCCAGCTGCATTTTGCGGGACAATCGGACTTAAACCAACCTATGGACGTATTTCCCGTTGGGGGCTTGTCGCTTTTGCTTCTTCTTTAGACCAAATTGGTATTCTTGCTTCGGATACTGCCGATACTGCCCGTGTGCTCGATGTTATCTCAGGTGCAGATACAAAAGATAGCACCTGTGCAAATGTTCCACCTTCGAATACTTTCGATAATTTGCACAATTTGCCCGAAAAATTTGCATTCGGAGTTTTAAGCGACGAACTATTAAATAATTGTTCAGAAGATATTGTGCGTGCTTACTCTTATTATGCAGATAAATGGAAATCCATCGGTGGCGAACCCATTGAAATTTCATTTACTAACCCGAATATCTGGATACCAACGTATTATATTTTAGCAACAGCCGAAGCGTCGTCTAACCTGTCGCGTTATGATGGAGTTCGGTATGGTTTTCGTGCGGAAGGCGAAGGCGATTTTGTAGCCCGAACTCGTTCCGAAGGCTTCGGTATGGAGGTGAAACGTCGGATAATGCTTGGGACTTTTGTTCTATCGTCCGGTTACTACGATGCTTACTACACTAAGGCACAAAAAGCTCGCCGTTTGATATATAACGACTATAACAGAATATTTAAAGAAGTTGATGTTTTGCTAATGCCGACAACGCCCACTCCTCCGTTCAAAATCGGAGAAAAAATAAACGACCCGATTGCGATGTATTATTCCGACATGTTCACAATATCAGCCAATCTTGCTGCAATTCCAGCACTATCGTTTCCCGCCGGGACTGCTGCCAATGGTTTGCCGATTGGCTTGCAATTACAATCCAGACATTTCGACGAACATTTGCTTTTGCAACTGACAACTGCTTTATCAAAATAAAATTATTTTGATTGCAAACAGTCTAATTGTTTTTTATAAGTAGAGATTTATGCGGAAGAAACTTTTTTTTACAAACGGCAATGCTTTGCAGGCGGGTGTTGCATATTGCATAGGGCAAAACTATGCCGCTCACGCTCGCGAAATGGGGTCGGCTGTTCCCACTTCTCCAATAATTTTTATCAAACCGCCTTCTTCGATAATTTATGATGGCGAAAATATTATTTTGCCAAAAATTTCTAAAAATGTTCATTACGAGTGCGAGCTTGTTGCCGTTATTGGCAAAGATTGCCACAATATTACCAAAGAGCAAGCAAGTGATTTCATTGCCGGATATGGCGTGGGAATAGACGTAACTATGCGCGACCTTCAAGCTGAGGCAAAAAGCAAAGGGCATCCCTGGGCTATTGCAAAAGGTTTTGCAACGAGTGCACCTATCTCAAAAATAGTTCCCGCCAGTTACGTCTCATCGAACTTTTTCGATATTGAGCTCTACCAGAACGGCTCACTTCGTCAAAAAACAAACACTTCGCAAATGGAACGTAGCGTTGAAGAACTTGTTGCTTTTCTTTCGACTGTATATTATCTCGAGGAAGGTGATATTATCTTTACCGGCACTCCCGAAGGTGTTGGACCAATTGCACGCGGCGACAAACTTAAAGCAGTGTTGCGCGGATATGTGGAATTAAACGTTGGCGTCGAATAAAAAATGAATGATTACCGCAAATATTTGGACCCGAAAACTGTTGCAAAAGTTGGCAATCTGGAACTTGTTGCCCGACTGGTTGTCGAGGGCTTCATCACAGGGCTTCACCGTTCGCCTTATCACGGGTTCAGCGTCGAATTTGCAGAACACCGTGCCTACCGTCCGGGAGATGAAATAAAATATCTTGATTGGAAAGTTTTTGCCCGAACCGGGAAATATTACGTTAAAGAATTTCAGGAAGAAACAAATTTACGTTGCACAATTGCTATTGATGCAAGTCGTTCGATGGCTTATGCTTCGCAAGGCAACATATCGAAATACGAATATTCTGCATATCTTGCGGCGGCTTTGTCTTTGCTTATGATACAGCAAAGAGATGCTATCGGGCTTACTCTTTTCGACAACGGCATCCGCACTTTTCTTCCGCCTAATTCCAAGCCCTCGTATATGCGTCAGATTCTCAAAACATTAGAGCAAAACTCACCGGCGAATGATACCGGGACTGCTCCTGCTTTGAACCTGCTCGCCGAAAAAATACGTCGACGTGGGCTTGTTATTGTTTTCAGCGATTTCTTTGATAATCCTGACGATATTTTAACTGCTCTCAAACACTTCCGCCATAAAAAACACGAAGTGATTGTCTTTCACGTTCTCGACCCCCGGGAAATTGATTTTAAGGTCGGTGCTCCTGCTAATTTCGTCGATATGGAATCGGGCGAAACTATGCTAACCAATCCCTATCAAATTCAACTTGCTTACAAAAATGCTGTCAATGATTATATTAATTTTCTGAAAAAAGAATGCCTAAATCACCAGATTGACTACAACCTACTCGATACCTCTGCAAGCTACGACCACGCCCTCTCGAGCTACCTTGTGAAACGCAAAAAAATGTAATCTGTCGGGCTAATTTCCGAAGCAATACAATTGAATATTTAAGATGAAAAAAAGGAAGTTATTGCATTTTGTCAATAACTTCCTTTTGCAAGCGGAAAAAACAGAAATATGGCTTATAAGTTAGGTCCGAGCATTTTTTCCGGGCGAACGTATTTGTCGAATTCTTCTTCTGTAAGAATTCCAAGCTCGACAGCTGCCTGCTTCAAAGTGAGCTTGTTCTTATGAGCGTGTTTTGCAATTTTTGCAGCATTATCGTAGCCGATATATGGATTAAGAGCAGTTACAAGCATTAATGTATTTTGAACGTAATAGTCGATTTTTTCATTGATTGGTTCTATTCCGGCGGCGCAATGTTCTTCGAACATCAGGCAGGTATCCGAAAGCAGGCGGACGCTTTGCAGGAAATTATAGATAATCACCGGCTTAAACACATTCAATTCGAAATTGCCCGAAGCACCTCCGAAATTAATTGCCGTATCATTGCCAAATACCTGAACGCATACCATAGTCATTGCTTCAGACTGAGTTGGATTTACTTTTCCAGGCATAATCGATGAGCCAGGCTCATTTTCTGGTATGCTAATTTCTCCTAAGCCACAACGCGGACCGGATGCAAGCCAGCGAATGTCATTAGCTATTTTCATAAGTGAGGCTGCAAGTGTTTTTAGTGCACCGTGAGCAAAAACAAGTGCGTCGTGTGCTGCAAGTGCCTCGAACTTGTTTGGTGCCGAAACAAATGGCAATCCTGTTAGTTCCGCAATCTTTCCGGCAGTGCGCTCAGCAAATTCCGGGTGAGCATTCAAGCCCGTTCCAACGGCAGTTCCACCAATTGCAAGCTCGTATAAATCCGGCAATACTTTGTTTATTCTTTCCAAAGCCTTGTCTAATTGATGGACATAAGCAGAAAATTCCTGCCCAAGAGTTAGCGGGACAGCATCCTGCAAGTGAGTGCGTCCCACTTTTATTATGTCTTTGAACTCTTCTGATTTCTTGGCTAATGTATCGCGCAATTTCGTAACTGCTGGAACGAGTTTCCGGACGATTTCCTCTGCTGCTGCTATGTGCATTGCAGTAGGAAATGTATCGTTCGAGCTTTGCGATTTGTTTACATCATCGTTTGGATGAACAGGTTTTTTGCTCCCAAGTTCGCCACCGGCAATTTCAATTGCACGGTTGGAAATTACTTCGTTTGTGTTCATATTTGTTTGAGTGCCCGAACCGGTTTGCCATATAGAAAGCGGGAAATGAGCGTCTAATTTACCTTCGATTACTTCGTCGGCTGCTTTCACGACAAGCTCTGCCTTTTCTTTTGACAGAATTCCCAGGTCAGAATTAACCAATGCTGCTGCTTTTTTCAATATGCCCATTGCGCGAATAATTGGGCGGGGCATCTTTTCAGTCCCGATTGCAAAATGAATCAATGAACGAGCTGATTGAGCTCCATAGTAAAATTCATTAGGGACTTCAATTTCGCCCATTGTGTCTTTTTCAATACGTGTTGCCATTTTTCTCCCAAAAGTTTTTTAAAAGTGAAAAAACGTATTTTTTCGAACTATATTATTATATAATCGAGAAGTTCAGGTTTAATTAAACTTTTGATTTTTCCTATTTTTTCTTAAATTTAAAAGTTTATATGGAGTTGCTATGCGTAAATTATTGTTTTTTGGATTGTTTTTAATCGTATTTGCTGCTGAACTGTTTCCGCAACCTTTGAAGGTGCAGAGACCAAAACAAAAGGAATTGCCCAAATTTGAATTATCTTTCGATTACCAGATGAGCAATGCTTCCACTTATTTTAGTAGCAAAGGTAATATTGTGTCCCGGGCAGTCGATACAGTGCCGATTATAAAGGACGACTCGATTATTGGATACAAAAAATATACATTTCAGATGGCAAGGTATTACTTTATTCCTAATTTCAAATGGAGAGCAACAAAGAACTTTACCATAAATGCAAATTTATCTTTCGTCTATTCAAATCATAACGAAAAATATACTTACGACTCCAACTACAGGCAAGCCACAAAAGCCGATTTCCATATGTTTCAGGTGGAAAATCTGAAACTTACGGGCGAGTATTCTATTTTGGATGGCAGTACCGAACTGTCCGTGATTGGCGGTGTCTATGTGCCGTTTGGATACTATCGCGGGCAGGACGACCCACATTATGACTTCCTTTGCGATGGTGCTTTCGAACTTCTTGCTGGTGCTAATTTTAAGCAGACTATTGATAATGTCAATATAGAACTTGGCAGCATTTACAACTGGCGCGACGAAGATTTAAAACCAAGATTTATTTTTAATTCGAAGCTTGGGATTGTATCAGTTCCGGGAACACAGCTTTTATTCTTTGGGCGTTATTTCCTTCCGCTCGGAGATAATGCAAAACTGCCGAAATTCGATTTACGTCGCCGTCCGCTGAACGAAGAAACTTTGCAGGTTGGCGCCGGTTTTAATATTTTGTTCGATAATGATGTCTTCATCAATACCGGCTACAGCCTTAATATTGCCGGCAAAAACGCTATCGGTAATGGTGTTTTCAACGTAATGATTGGATACCGCTTTTAGTTATGAAGTCCGATGAATACTATATAAAAGAAGCAATTAAACAGGCAAGAAAATGCTCATCATCGGAAGATGTTCCCGTTGGTGCAGTAATTGTCAGACAAAGGCAAATAATTGCCCGTGGATACAATCAGGTGGAAAAAAAGAATAATGCTACATTGCACGCTGAAATGATTGCAATAGAACGTGCTATAAAAAAAGTGGGCTACAAGCATCTGCTCGATTGTGATATTTACGTTACGCTCGAACCTTGTCCAATGTGTTGCGGTGCAATTGTTCTTGCTCGTTTGCGTCGGCTTGTTTTCGGTGCATTTGACCCCAAAACCGGTGCAGCTGCAAGTCTCTATAATATTGCTTCCGACGAAAGACTTAACCACAGGCTTGAAGTGCTTGGCGGCGTGTGCGAAAAAGAATGTTCACTAATGCTTAAAGACTTTTTTAAAAAATTGCGGGAACGAAAAAATGGATAATTCGCTTGCACCGGCTCTGTATATAGTTCCTACTCCTATCGGAAACCTCGAAGATATTACTTTTCGGGCTGTGCGAATACTCAAACAATGCGACATTATTGCCTGCGAAGATACCCGAACAGCCTCGAAATTATTGAAATTGCTTAATATTGAGCCTAAATTGCTCGTTAGCTACTTCGAACATAATGAACGTGCTCGCGCAAGTGAATTAATCGACAAAATCAAGACTGGAAAAAGTGTGGCTCTTATCAGCGAAGCTGGCACTCCGGTTATTTCCGATCCAGGCTGGGCTGTTGTGCAGGAAGCTATTGCAAACAATATAGAAATTGTATCGCTTCCGGGCGCCTCTGCATTTCTTACAGCAATAGTTGCAAGCGGAATTGCAGCGGATAAATTCGCTTTTTTTGGTTTTCCGCCCCATAAAAAGGGAAGAAAAACGTTTCTTCAAAAAATTGCTGAATTGGATATTACGGCTGTTATGTATGAATCGCCTTACAGAATTCGCAAATTGCTCGATGAACTTGGCGAAATAGTAGCACCAGAACGGAAAATCTGCCTTGCCCGTGAACTTACCAAAATTTACGAAGAGTATATTCGCGGCTCTATCGCAGAAGTAAAAGAATTTATTCAAAATAAAAGTAACCTTAAAGGTGAATTTGTTGTCATTTTAGAAGGGAAAAAATAGGTTTCTGTATGCTTATTACATTCGAAGGAATAGATGGTTGCGGAAAAACAACCCAGATAAAGTTGCTCAAAGAATATATTGAAAGCAAGGGATTGTGTGTTGTTACCGTGCGTGAACCCGGTGGAAGCGATTTTTCTGAACAACTACGTAAAATTCTGCTTTCATCCAAAAATAAAGTAGGGGCTCGCTCCGAACTGATGCTTTTCGAAGCAGCCCGCGCAAATCTTGTGGATAATATCATTAAGCCGGAACTACGTCAGGGGAAAATTGTAATTTGCGATAGGTTTTTTGATTCCACTACTGCTTATCAGGCATTCGGCAGAGGTTTGCCACTCGATTTTGTGCAAAAGCTTAATCTATTTGCAACCGATGGACTCACTCCGAACCTTACTGTTTATTTATCCATTTCGCTCGAAGAATCGAAACGCAGAACATCGCGTCAGGAGTTCGACAGAATTGAAAAAGCAGGCGACGAATTCTTTCTGAAAGTTATCGAAGGATACAACTATATTGCCCGTCAGGAGCCTGACCGTTTTGTTGTGATTGATGCTGGCGGCTCACGTCAGGAAACAGCCCGAAAAGTGCGCCAGGTGTTCGAAAATCGTTATTCTGCTTTGTAGCTGCGAGAATACTTTTCGGCAGTTATTGTTCTTATTCCAATATCTCTAATATTTTGTTGTATGCGTTCTCGTTGATTTTGCCTTGCTTATGCAGAATTGACGCTAAAAATTGCGTCAAATGCTTGTATTCATCGGCATACTGACTGTGATTTTTCAAATTTTCGAGATGTATTTTTATTCGTTCGGTATCTGCACGAGCTACCGGTCCTGTGATTGGCACCTGCTTGCCTTGTCCAATTGCCGAAAAAGCATTCTCGAAAGAAGTCCGAAGTATTGGCAGAAGCACCTCCGATGGCGAAAGCGACAGATTTTCGCACTGCAAGCGAGCAAATTCGACAACTCCTTGCAAAAAGTTCGACACCGAAACACCAATAGCGTGATAAAGAGGCTTGTTCCGCAATATTTTTTCATCGAGCAGGTGAGCCACTCCTCCAATGTCAGAAATAATCCATCGGGCAATTGCAAAATCCTCCTGTGTGCAATCGCAACCCCAGAAAATTCCGTCGAAAATATTCTCGCGAAATTCTCCGAATGTCTGCATTGGATGAAGCGATAACGTCTTTATCCCAAATTTGGATAATGGATAAAGCACTTGGCGCGACGTCGCACCGCTAAAATGAAACGCTATTTCGCATATACTTCTTTTCCCGGAAATTTTGCAAATTTCATTTACTGTTTTTTCGAATACTCCGTCGCTTGTAGCAATTGCAATAACCGACACAGGTTCTTTTGTCTGTTCAATTGATGAATATATTTGGAAGTTGCCCGAAAAATCAATTTCTTTTGTCTGTTTGCTTGTAACAACCCATTTCAGTTGTCTATTCTGAGCAAGTTTGCGGCAAACTGCATAACCAACTTTTCCTAATCCTACAATTCCATAAGTGAACTTACTCATTTTCAACTCCAAATAGTTTTTTATATTCTTCGATTTCACGTTTGCTCGGAGCATAAGGTTTTTCTTTGATAGCTTCGCTTGATTTTCTGTTCTGCTGTGGTGTATGTTCTATCAATTTCAGAAAATTTTCCGCAGTCAGCACCGAACACATTTGAGCTTTTGCATACGCATATACTTCAAGGTCTGAGCTTACAACAACAAAATTAGTTCTAACAGGTTCTTTTTCAATTATTTGGTTGATTACTAAATCTGCACTACGATTGCCTGAATTAACAAGTTGAATTTTCCCTACAAGATTTATAGGTTCGTCTATCCGACCATCGCAGACTAATGTAAAACGGTAAGAAGGATATTTGCTCTGATAATTCTTGATTAACTCAATTAACACAGAAACAGAAGTTTGAGCATCTTTTTTGCGTGATTTGCTCAAATTAATTTTATTGATTACATTGAATGTATCTAAAATGTAATGTTTCATATTATTGCTTGCAAAATGAAAATAATGGGAATAATAAACGCAACTCCCGATAGTTTTTCCGATGGTGGAGATAACGAAAATCTGTCGGTTGTATTGGAAAAAGTCGGACGTTGGCTTGACCTTGGAGTAGATATTCTCGATATTGGTGGCGAAAGCACGCGTCCCGGCTCCGACCCGGTTCCGGCCGGGATTGAGATTCAGCGGACTATTCCTTTAATTCAGGCGATTAAAGAACGTTACCCGCAAGCCTGTATCTCTATTGACACAACCAAGTTCGAAGTTGCCGAACAGGCAATTGCAAACGGTGCTGATATGATAAACGATATTAGCGGGCTTACCTTCGAACCTCAGCTTGCAGAGCTTGCCGCCAGGCACAACAAGTCGCTTTGCATTATGCATCTGCCGGCTCCACCGAAAACTATGCAACAAAACATACATTACGATAGTTTGCTTGATGACGTATATAGATTTCTCGAACGGCAAATAGACTTTGCCCGAAGCAAAGGTGTTCAGGAAATTTATGCAGATGTTGGAATTGGCTTTGGCAAAACATTCGAGCAAAATTGGGAATTGCTGAGAAATATTGATTATTTCCGTCGTCTCGGGGTGCCACTATTGTTGGGCATATCGAGAAAACGCTTTATTGGAGAATTTCTTCAGATAACTGAACCAAAGGAAAGAGATTTTGCAACCATCTTAATACACGCTTTGCTATGGAAGCATCAAATAGAAATAATCCGCGTCCATAATGTAGAAATGGCAGTGCAGATGAAGCGAATAGCTGAAAAATTAATTGAATTCTGAAAGAAAAATATCTCTTCGCTTTTTTTGCTTTTTTTACGAAATTTGCAAGTTGTTTTATTTACTTTATTGTTATTTAGTTATGAAAAAAGAAATTAAGAAAATTTTAGTTACTGGGGCTTTAGGGCAAATCGGTAGCGAACTTGTGATGGAACTCCGCCGTCGCTACGGCAATAATAATGTTGTTGCTTCAGACATTCGTCCAAATCCTCCGAAGCGCATTGCCGAAAGCGGTCCGTACGAAGTAGTCGATGTTACAAAAGCCGACAATATCCGTCAAGTTATTATCAAATATGATATCGACACAATTTTCCATATGGCGGCTATTCTCTCGGGCGTCGGCGAAAAAGACCCTCAGCTTTGCTGGAACGTTAATATGAACGGCACGATGAATGTGCTCGATCTTGGCGTTAAATTCGAATTGGCTCGAGTTATCGTTCCCAGCTCAATGGCAGTTTGGGGACGTGGCATTCCGAAAGAAAATGTTCCGCAAGATAGTGTTCTTCGCCCAACTTCGATGTACGGCGTTACAAAAGTTGCCGGCGAACGTCTCTGCGACTACTACGTCTATCGCTATGGGCTCGATTGCCGTGGGCTTCGTTATCCCGGTATTATTTCTCACGAAACTCTGCCCGGTGGTGGAACTACCGACTATGCTGTGGAAATTTTCTACGAAGCTGTTAAAAATAAAAAATACACTTGCTTTTTGAAAGAAGACACTATGCTCCCGATGATGTATATGCCCGATTGCATCAAAGCTACTATCAATCTTGCCGAAGCTGATTTCAACAATTTAGTTCATCACAGCGATTTCAATGTTGCCGCTTTTAGCTTTACTCCCGGACAACTGGCAGACGAAATTCGTAAATTTATACCTGATTTCGAAATTACTTATAAACCAGACTTCCGTCAAGCTATAGCAGATTCCTGGCCCTACTCAATCGATGATAGCTGCGCCCGCCGAGAATGGGGCTGGCAGCCAAGCTTCGATATTTATTCTATGACTAAAGATATGATTGAAAAACTTACCGAAAAACACAAGAAAGGATTAATCTAAATGAATAAATTGGATGTTCTTGCCATTGCCCGTGAAGTGTTTGACAACGAAATTGCTGAATTGCAAAATGTTTGCCGTAATCTTGACGATAATTTTATCTGTGCCGTCGAATATATCTCAAAAGCTAACAAAATTGTTTGCTCAGGTGTTGGCAAAAGTGGTATTATTGCAAAGAAAATTGCTGCTACTTTTTCCAGCTTCGGTGTTTCGGCAATGTTTCTTCATCCGGTCGAAGCTTTGCACGGTGATATTGGTGCTGTGCAAAAAGGCGATGTAGCTATTCTTCTTTCCAAAAGTGGCAATACAGAAGAACTTATACGCCTCGTTCCATACCTGAAAATATCTTCGGCTTACATAATTTCCATTACAGGCAATTTAAATTCCTATCTGGCAAGACATTCAGACGCTGTGCTTAACGGACAGGTTTCTCGCGAAGCCTGTCCGTTCAATTTAGCCCCAACCTCGAGCACAACAGCCGCTCTGCTGCTCGGCGATGCTCTGGCTGTTGCTACTATGAAGGTGAAAGGTGTTACTATTGAAGACTTTTCCCGCTTGCATCCACTCGGGCAAATTGGTCGTTCTGTAACATTGCGTGTAAAAGATGTAATGCATACAGGCGATGCTCTCCCAATAATTCAAATTAACTCAACTTTCAAAGAAGCATTAATTGAAATGTCCCGCAAACCGCTCGGTTGTGTTTGTATTTGCGATAGCCAGCATAATCTGCTCGGAATTATTACCGACGGCGATGTCCGTCGATTGCTCAATAGATTCGACAACCTGAAAGATATTGTTGTTAGCGAAGTAATGACACCCAACCCGATTGTTATAGACGAAAACTCACTTCTGCTGAACGCTCTTGCTTTGATGGAAAACCGCCAAAGCCAGATCAATGTGCTTCCCGTTGTCGAACAAGGAAAACTGCTCGGGCTTATTCGCTTGCACGATATTGTTCGAAGTGGGCAATAATAAAGCCCAAAAACGATTGCGTTTTCGGGCTTTTCTAAAAAAAACGATAATTCGAAATTATTTGTATCTACGCAAAAATTCTAATCTATCCTGCAATTGAGCAACTGGGACAAGCAATTGTTCCTTGTCCATAATAGCAGATTCCTGGCTTGCGAACACAAGTTCATAATCTTTGCTCATAACAATTGCTTCTTCCGGGCATACTTCTTCGCAATATCCACAGTAAATACAGCGAAGCATATTAATTTCAAATTTTGCCGGGAAACGCTCTTTGTCATCTGTTGTTTCTGCAGCTTGCACTTCGATAGCCAAAGCAGGGCACACCCGCGAGCAAAGTCCGCAAGCAACGCATCTTTCTTTGCCGTCTTCTTCAACCAGGACAGGCCGCCCACGATAAGAACCCAACGGCTCCCATCTCTCTTCGGGATATTGGCGTGTCATCTTTGGTCGGAACATACGTTTCAGGGTAAGCCCCAGCCCTCGGGCAATTTCCGGAAGATAAATCTTTTCCCAGAAATTCATCCTGTTTTTTTCTATGTTTTCCGAGTTTATATTCATTTTTATAACTCCTTATTTGAAAATAAGTACGCCGATTGAAGTCAAAATTACGTTTAGTATAGATAATGGTAGCAGAACTTTCCAGCCTAAATTCATCAACTGGTCGTAACGAAAACGTGGGATCGACCAACGCACCCAGATAAAGAACAACACAAATATGCCAACTTTTGTCATAAATGTTAAAAATTGAGCCAATGCAAGCCCAACCGAACCTTCCTGCAATCCTAACCATTCGGCAGGGAAAGGAAGTTGCCAGCCACCAAAATACAGCAATGTGATGAATGCAGATGAAGTTGCCATATTTGCATATTCAGCAAGGAAAAACATTCCGAACTTCATTCCTGAATATTCTGTGTTGTATCCTCCGACAAGTTCAGGCTCGGCTTCGGGCAAATCAAATGGAGCACGGTTTGTTTCGGCAAAAGCTGAAACAAGGAAAATGATAAAACCTAACGGTTGCAGAAATACATTCCATTTCCATCCTGCCTGCTGCAAAACAATATCGTTAAGCGAAAATGAACTGCTGATGAGAACTACTCCGATTAGCGACAGTCCCATCGAAAGCTCGTATGAAATCATCTGAGCCGATGAACGCAACCCGCCCATTAATGAATATTTGTTGTTGCTCGACCAGCCTGCAAGCGTAATTCCATACACTCCAACCGAAGTCATTGCAAGTATGAACAAAAAGCCGATATTTACATCAGGTGCTATTCCTAAATAATACTTTACACCATCGATTTCTACATAATGGGCAAATGGGATAACTGCATAAACGGCGATCGCTACCCCAAGCGAAATAACAGGGGCAAGCGCGTGAAAAAATTTATCTGCGGCACGTGGAACAATATCTTCTTTGAAAAAGAGCTTAAATACATCCGCAAATGGTTGCAGTAATCCGAACGGTCCCACCCGATTCGGACCAATTCTGTCTTGTATCGCTGCAGAAACTTTGCGTTCTAAATATACCGATGCAGCAGCTCCAAGCAAAACAATATTTAATATTACAAATGCCTTTATCGAAGCTTCTAACAAAATCCAACCTATATTTTCCATAATTATCCAGAAATTAATTCATAAATCAATTTGGTTTCATATAATGTGATTCATAATTATGACGCACAGGATCAGGATTGCTTGATTTGCCCACTATTATTCCTTGATGCTTTTTGAGTAATCGGTAGCTCATACCATTGAATGAACCGACATTATGTGCTATATCGTTAAAAACATCTTCTGATTTGTTGTAGTTGAAATTGACTGAAAAATGCGAAGCCAATAAACTCAACACTTTCCAGGCAGGACGGCAATTTCGCAGTTCTTTTTGAGTCCAACGGTCGTTGGCAGCACCGAACTTGTCCAATCTGCTCATTTTCATTCCCATACGATGAAGGTTTTCCGTTGTTACAAGTGCCGGTTCGAAATACTGAACGCGGTTGTCTGTATTGACAAATGTTCCTTCGCTTTCAGCAAAATAAGAAGATGCAAACACAACATCTGCGATTTCCGTCAGCTTCGAATGGTTGGTGGAGTGAATAATTATTGCTTCTGCTTTTTGCAATGCCTGGATATATTTGTCCTCTAAATCAAAGTCTTCGTCCATAATATAAACAAGCTTAATTGAGCCGTTTGTAATATTTTCGGATAATTTTTTCAGCGAAAACTTATCTGATGCCGGCGATACACCAACATTGCGACATCCCGCAGAATTCGGATTTAAATCGTTCGTTCTTAAGAAATCATCCGCAAAAGATTGATCTGTTCTTTCATAAAAATCTAAATTAACAGATTTTGCTACATTTTTAGCAAATCGGGCAAGTGCGTAATTGTTTTCAGTCGAAGAGCGTCCCGAACCGACAAACATCATTTCAGAAGGTTTGTATTTACGCAAAATTGACGCGGCAGTGGAAATTGCTTCGTCCCAGGATACCTCTGTTTGAACGCCATTTTTCTTTACTGCTGGGCTCACAACTCGATTTTCATTGATTTTTTTGTAGTACGACAAGCGACCGTAGTCGCACATCCAGTATTTATTCACATACATATTTGTCTTTGGCTCTATTCGCAATATCTCGTTGTTTCGCACACCAATCTGAATGTTGCATCCACGCGAGCAACCCATACAAATTGAGTCGTTAAAGCTCATATCCCACACACGGGATTTAAAGCGGAAGTCGGGACTGGTGAGTGCTCCAACCGGGCAAATATCAATCACATTCATTGAATAATTATTGTCGAATTTTGCTCCGTCCTGCACTTTTATTGTTACGTGGTCTCCGCGTTGAACAAACGAAAGCACATCTTGTTTGGCAATTTCTTTTGCAAAACGTATACATCTCGAACACGATATGCAGCGTTCAGCATCGAAAAGCACATTGGGTCCCCACGGGACTCGCTTGTCTTTATGATTTTTTGTTTCTTCGAACCGACTTTCGCCTCGTGAGTGATTAAAAGCATATTCCTGCAATTTGCATTGCCCGGCTTCATCGCAAATAGGGCAATCGAGCGGATGATTTATGAGTAAAAATTCCATTACTGCTTCTTGTGCTTTGATTACTTTGTCGTGATTGATGCGAACGTGCATCCCATCTGCAACCTGTGTAGCACAAGCAATTTGAAGCTTCGGCATATAAGAAACGACGATATTGCCGTTGCTGTCTGTTTCAAATTCTCCGTTTGGTAGCCTTTTGGGCAAGCCCACCTCGACCAGACACATACGGCAGTTTCCTGCAACCGATAGTTCCGGGTGCCAGCAAAAATGAGGCACATATAATCCGTTATCGTATGCTGCTTCAATTATTGTTTTACCGCTTTGCGTTTCTATGCGTTTCCCATCTATATATATATGCGGCATTAAATACTCCAAATATTAATTATTTGAAAAACAATAAAAAATATGACGAAAAAACTTTTATATATTTTAGATAAAGCTTGTTTCTTCCTTACAAATCATTAATTATTTAGGTGAATTCTAATAATTGAACTCTATCCTTTGAAAATTTGTCCTTTCCAGTGAACTTTTTTGGAAAATAATGTGAAAGGAATTATTAGCTCTATTATTAAGAAAAACAGAATTGACGGAATTATATATTTAAGCAGTTTGTTTTGTTTGAGCTTAATTGCACTTGGAAAAATTATCGAGAAATCACCAATAAATCGCAATAGCAACAGTAAAATAGCAAATAAGTAATTTGCTGTGAATAATGACGCTACAATGCCAATCCACATAAGCAAACTCGATAGAACGAAAACAACGGCCTTCCACCCCAGAGTTAGTCCACCCATTGCCCAGCGACGATGCTGGCTTACGTATTCTGTGAAAGTTTTGCACGGTCTTGTAGTTACTGTCCCGTTAATGTCAGTTACATAGTGAAGAGAATGTCCGTAATTGTGAACAGTTTTCAGCAACGATAGGTCTTCTGTAACGGAAAATGGAATTTTCTTGTAGCCACCAATTTCCTCATATACTTTTCTTCTGACGGAAAGATTGTTTCCGTAACATCCAAGCGGTATATTTAACGCAACTCCTGCCGAAGCCATAGTATTCATATAAATCCATTCAACGGATTGAATAATATCAAACAAGCGTTTCCCATCGACCAAAGTAAATGAAGCAACCAATCCAATATGCTCGTCTGCAAAGTTTTCAGTAATGGTTTTAACCCACTCGGGATGCACTATGCAATCGGCGTCTGTCATAAGCAAAATTTCTCCTTTTGCAGCTTCTGCCCCGAAATGCAAAGCTCCGGCTTTGCCACGTAAATTTTGCTTTTGTTGTTCGTCTCTTATACTTAATACTTTAATATTATCGAATTTTTCAGCGACTTTCTGCATAATCGATAGTGTATTATCGCTTGAACGGTCGTCGATAGCAATAATTTCAAATTTTTCCTTCGGGTAATTACTCGTGGCAAGCGAGATCAGACATTGTTCAATTGTTTCTTCTTCGTTCCGGGCTGGAACAAGCACACAAACGGTTGGCACAAAATCACTTAGCCCAATGTTTTTCTTTCTGATTTTGCTTGCTCCTACGAACATAAACAATGTTCGGGCAAGATAGACTACAACGGCTGTGATAAATATATATATCATCTTTCTTTCTGTTTTTTAACAAAATTAACAATTAAAGGATAATTTTTAGTTAAGATTGAAAGAAAAATTATAAAATAAATGTAATTATTAAACTACAGAAATGTTAGTTAATAATATAAAGGGTAAAAAGCGTTAATTTTTTAGTTAAATATATATATATATATATATGATTTTTAAACATTATATGCATTAAAAAAAATATTAAGCAAAATATAAAAATTTGTTAATTTTATTTGGGATAGGTTTCTATTTTTATTAAATTAATATAATGAATAGAACTAATTAACCAAATAATTTATTAACAAAAGTGGACGAGTTATGGAAATAAAAGGCTCAAAAGTA
>CALGXJ010000120.1 GCA_937936035.1 Eximiradius proteiniborus | reverse complement strand
CTCATTTGAGCAACAGTCATCTTGAATGAGTGTCCACCAGCAGCAGGAGCAGTTGGGTTGCTACCCATATGGCAGCTAACACAGCCTTTTGAAAGAACACTATGAGGATTGCCTGTTGGATATGTTTCTGGACCATCAATAAAATTCAAGCCTTTTCCAGCAAATACATTTGCTATTGTCCCATAGTGAGGACCAAATCTTGAATACATAGCTGTTGGACTTGCCGCAGTCAAAGTGTCAAATTCTGGGTTATTCCTTGTATAAGAGCGAGCTTGATGGCAAGTAGCGCAAAGATTACCTGTTTTGAAATCAACATTTCCATCAGCAGCAGAACCTTTGTAAATCAATGTAAATGGTTCGGTAACTCTCAAAGCATAATCAGTTTCGTCGAGATTTTTGTGAATGTTGTGACACGTTTTGCAGTCAAGAGAAGTAATTCCAATCTGTCCCCACGTTTTTGTTGATGCCATCTTACGAAAAGCATCTCCATTGTGGCAATCACCACACCCAGCACGACCAGCAGTGTAAGTATAAGTTTCACCTGTTTTATGTAGCGAATAGTTGAATTGAGCAAATGCAAGGTTAGTTGCAGTGGCATTGTCAGAATGGCAAACTGCACAAGCAACGCTTGCATCTTTGCCATCTTTACCATCTTTACCATCTTTGCCAGCCGGCCCTTGTGGACCTGCAGGCCCTTCTGGACCTTCGCAAGCGATCATAAATAACATAAATGCTACTACTGAAAGAATAGAAAATAATTTTTTCATAATAACTCCACAAAAGTGAACGGGAAATAAGTTCTTAATTCAAATATAAAAACTTTTAATATATTAAACAAAATAAATAATAAAAAAAAATTAATCAATTATTTAACCGCTATTACGTAACATTGTACATATCAATGTGTTTTTTAGACCACTTAGTTTGATATATATTTTGATAATTTTATTAATTAAAAATTAATTATTATTCATCAATTTTAATTAAATCTAAAAAGAAGCTGTATATTTTATCTAATCTTTGGATTTGAAACAATTTTTGCTAATTCTCGTAAAGATGTTTAATGAATAGTTATTTTATAATAAAAAGGAAATACCTATGAAAGGAAAATTACTATTGCTAATCGTATTATCAATGTGCAGTTACACAGCTGGATTTGCTTTTCAAACAGAGAATTTGCCGAGTAATGACACGACAAATGTTATTGAAGAGAACGATTTTTTTGAGGATGATAATGGGAATAATCCAATAATAGACATTTTTACTTCTGCATTAAGATTTAAACATTACAAACCATCAAAAAAACTAAGATTAAATTTCTACAATAATTCTCCAACGATAAATGTAGGTTATGGAATAAGCAATCATTTTTATGAAAGAAATTCATTTACATCGAAAATTAATAATAATGGAATGATTGACATCAAACTTGGCTCAACTGATTTACACAGGGTTACTTCAAATTTAGTTGAATATGAGAATGATTATCTGTCATTTAGTTTTGTTGAAAACAAATTAAATTACCAAGAAAAAGATAATAGCAATAATTATATGAATTTACGACATATTAAGCTTGGATTGCATAATGCTGATGGTTATGGTTGGAATTTAGGAGGAAGTTCACATTTAGTGCTATATCATATTTCGGGAATTAATTGGAATAGTTTATCATTTGATAATAATAAAGCCGATAGTGCCTCGATCAATGCAGTGAAGATATTTGGCAAACAATTAAGATATGGTCGAGGTTTTGCAGGAGGGATAAAGTTATTTATGATTAACGGTGTTGCAATTTCTGCTGAATATGAACAAACTATGACTTTTCCACGTCATTTGTTCTGGAAGGATTTTGGCTCGTTTATTATTGAAGCTATAGCTCAGGAATTATCAAACAACTTCGTAGATGAAGTACTTGAAAGTTCTCCAAGTTTTGCACCAGTTATACATTTTTTGCTCAAAAATGGCATCTCTTATGGGTTTTACGAACTTTACAAAGACAAGATGAATTGGCCGTTCAAAACAATTCCACCACTAATGAACAAAACTTACAAAATTGGAATAGATTTTATTTTTTAAACTTTTTTCATTTGATAACAAGTGAGGATTTGCTTACATTAAGCAAATCCTCACTGTATAAAAGAATTGTGTTATTTTAATTAAGCAATTTTAGATTTCTTGGAAATTATTTCAGCAAAAGATTTTTTTAAAACGACCTCTTCATTGATAACAACTTTTTTGATATTCTTTTGGTTAGGGATTTCAAACATTATAGGCAACATAATTTCCTCAATAATCCCCCGTAAAGCACGAGCACCGGTTTTTCTTTCGCGAGCAAGTTTCACGATACTTTTCAAAGCATCATCAGTAAATTCAAGTTCAACATTATCCATTGCAAGAAGTTTTTTATATTGCTTAATAATTGCATTTTTAGGTTCCGTTAAGATATTCATCATTGCTTCATCTGACAATTCTTCAAGCGGTGCAATTATTGGCAGCCTACCGGTAAGCTCCGGAATAAAACCAAATTTCACCAAGTCTTCTGGTTCTGCATGTTTTATCAAGTCCAATTTTTCTTCGACCTTTTCAGTTGCTTCTGCGAGAAAACCAAGTGTTTGCTTTTGCATTCTACGAGCAATAATTTTCTCAATTCCTTCAAAAGCACCACCACAAATGAATAAGATATTTCGAGTATCAAGATAAATTAACGACTGTTCAGGGTGTTTGCGACCACCTTTTGGTGGAATACCCGCACGGGTGCCTTCAAGAATTTTCAGCAAAGCTTGTTGCACCCCTTCCCCACTTACATCACGAGTAATACTTGTCGATTCACTTTTACGAGCAATTTTATCAATTTCATCAATATAGATAATACCTCTTTCTGCTGCTTTGATATTATAATCAGCATTTTGAACTAAATTTAGCAGAACAGTTTCAACATCATCTCCAACATACCCGGCTTCAGTAATTGTGGTAGCATCTGCCATTGCAAAAGGAACATTGAGTATCTTTGCTAATGTTCGTGCAAGTAATGTTTTGCCTGTCCCCGTTGGACCAATCAGAAGAATATTACTTTTTTCAAGTTCAACTTCACTATCAAATTCATCTAAATTAATTTTAAGTCTTTTGTAATGATTATATACAGCAACAGAAAGTACTCGTTTAGCATATTCTTGCCCAATAACATATTCGTCGAGTTTCGATTTAATTTCAGAGGGTTTAGGCAGTTCTTGTTCATTTGTTGAATAGAAATCTACTCCGTTTTTGCGAACAATTTGCATAGATGTTCGCACACATTCATCGCATATAAACACACCATCCTGCCCTTCTATAATAGTTTTTACTAAATATGCAGGAGTACCACAAAAAGAGCAATGAATTTTATTTTTTTGCTTGTTATTGGACATTTTCACTCAAAGTTTATTTTTAAAATATAATACAAAATTAATAAAATATTAAGTTTTATCATAACATTAATAATATCAATCAGGTAATACAATAACCATTACGCTGTCTTTTTGAGTTCGCACGCGAAGCCACTTCTCTATATTATGAAGCTCACTTTTTGTCTTTCTTTCATTATCGGATTTAATAAAAAATAAATTATGTTTAGATTTTGAGCCATCAAAGTTGAAAAAATAACTATGAGAAAACGAGATTGCTTTTATTTCTGGGAACAGCACACTCATTTCTTTAATAATATCAGAGCCTAATTCATTAATTTTTATAAGGGAGTCGATATTTTTTTCTTTTTCTGAGAGTAAAGCTTTAAGTTTATTAATCTCAATCTGATATTTATTCATTTCATTTAT
>CALGXJ010000119.1 GCA_937936035.1 Eximiradius proteiniborus | reverse complement strand
AAAAATCAACGAAATTTCTCAATTCGCACTGTAATAACATATGAACGTGCCTTGAATGATTTTCTGAACTTTTTTGAAGAAACTTATGGAGTAATTCCAGATATAGACGCGATTAAAACAGAAGATATAAAGCCATTTCTTGGATGGCTTCACGACCGGAATTTATCAAAAAGCAGTATCAAATTAAAAGTATCGGCAATTAAATCATTTTTTAAGTATTTAAGAAAACATAACATTATTGAAATTAATCCTGCAAAGCCAGTTGCAACACCTAAAAAAGAAAAGAAATTGCCTTCCTATCTCACAAAAATTGAGACTGACAAGTTGTTTTCAGAAGCGATGTGTAATAGTTCTCCACAATTGGTTTGCCTGATAGAACTCTTGTATGGATGTGGACTTCGCATCAGTGAAGCACTAAACTTAGAACTAAAAGATATTGACTATTTCAATAGACAAGTTAAAGTATTAGGGAAAGGCAACAGGGAAAGAATAGTACCAATCGGAAGCAAAGCGATTGAAGCAATAAAGATGCTTTTGAAAACGCGGAAAACCAACAGCAATTATCTATTTTGTTCAAAAAACGGGAAGAAATTGAATGCTGCTGTTGCTTACCGACAAATAAAGAGGGAAATATCGAAAATATCAGGAGCAAGCCGCAAAAGCCCACATACATTG
Organism: Eximiradius proteiniborus; assembly: GCA_937936035.1. Lineage (GTDB taxonomy): Bacteria > Bacteroidota > Ignavibacteria > Kapaibacteriales > UBA2268 > JAKIZO01. The sequence continues at coordinate 1,949 of CALGXJ010000119.1, read as the reverse complement.
AGACATACTTTTGCTACACATTTGCTTGATAATGGTGCAGACTTAAAGGCAGTTAGTGAAATGCTGGGACATAAATCATTATCAACTACACAAATATATACGCACCTTTCGGTGGAAAGATTAAAAAGTGCATATAAACAAGCACATCCAAAAGCTTAGGCACTTTCTTTTGCAATAATGCTTAAAAAGTCAGAAGATTTACGAAAATCTTGTTCGAGTTCGAAAGTAAACATTTCGACATCAAGAGTTTTTAATTCAGGTAAGTAATTAGTAAGGCACAGCCAGGCTGGATGGTTTTCTAATTTCAAAGATTGAATTCCTTCGTAGAAACCAGCATCCCAAACTTCGCAAAGTAAGTCGGCAATTCTAACAACAGAAACTAATTCCTGAAAGTTTGGTGCTTCGAGTGGATTTGTATGATAAGTAATAATAGTTGTTAATTCGTGAGGCAGACGCCATAATTTTGCTATCTCACCACCAACCTGCATATGATTAACACCATAAATGTCGATTTCAGCCTCAATGTCTGTTGCACCTTGTGTTACTTTATCGACAACCTGATAATACTTCTTAGCATCATATTGAAGCATAGCAAGTTTGCCAATATCGTGGAGGAGCCCACCTATGAACTCATTCTCCTTGTAGGATTTATTAATTTTAGTAGATAAAGATTTCGCGACCATACCTGTGCAAGAAGCGTGCCACCAGAATTTTTCCATAAGCCCAGCAGCAATTTTCTGCGAACCGAGCAAGAATTTCGAGAAGATTGATACACCTAAAACGATATTAGTAAGTCTATTAAGTCCAAGAGTAATTATTGCCTGATGGATTGTGTTTATCTCAGTTCGTGTAGCATAAAGTGGAGAATTGGCAACACGCAATAATTTCAAAGTAAGAGAAGCATCAGCTTCGATTACTTTCGACAAATTTCTAATATCAATATTCTCATCTTCCAATAAAGCTAACACTTTCGAAGCAACAGGGGGCAAAGTTGCAAATTCTTGTGTCTCTATTAAGCTTTCTAAAATCGACATTTTGTCTTTACCAGAACCATAATTTTGTTAATCTACAAATATATTAATGTTTATAATACAAAAAAAATTTATTAATTTCAAGATAAATGTAAGTAATTTTAGACATTTACATTAAAATACATTTAATATTACAAAAAATTCATTTAAAATTCACAAATTAATTACTCTTTATCATTAATTAAATTCCACATTTTATATTTTAGTTCTTCAATTCCAATATTTGCAACTGAAGAAATTAAAATTATATCGACCTGTTTTTCTCTGAATTTAATTTTCCTCAATTCTTCAATTTGTTCAGGTAAAAGAGCGTCTATCCTACTAAAACAGATGATTTTTTTCTTTTTGAGCAGGTCTTTGTTATATAATTTTAATTCATTTTTAAGAATTTTATAATCAGCTTTGGGATCGGGACTAAGACCATCGAGCATAAAAAGTAATGCTCTTGTACGTTCGATATGACGAAGGAATTGAAGTCCCAGACCTTTTCCTTGAGAAGCACCTTCGATAAGCCCTGGTACATCGGCAACGGTAAAGCTCTCTGTTTCAGAAATACGAACCAAACCTAAATTTGGAGTAAGAGTAGTAAACGGATAGTTTGCAATTTTTGGTTTTGCAGCAGAAATTACAGAAATTAAAGTAGATTTACCGACATTAGGGAAACCTACTATTCCAACATCTGCGATTAGTTTAAGTTCGAGAATAAGGTTGCGTTCTTCGCCGGGAAGTCCCGGGTTAGATTTTCTTGGAGTTTGGTTTGTAGAAGTAGCAAAATGAGTATTTCCCCATCCCCCATTACCTCCGTGAGCAATAACAAATTCCTGACCGTGTTCGACCATATCAACTATCACTTCTCCGGTTGAAGCATCTTTGACCACCGTTCCTTGTGGCAACTTGATAATAATATCTTTTCCATTA
>CALGXJ010000118.1 GCA_937936035.1 Eximiradius proteiniborus | reverse complement strand
GATGCGGCGAGCAAAGGATTGCCTGCAGCTATTCAAGCTCTGTTCGTCTCTGGTGCAATTAGAATGGCTCAGTCTTTTTCTCCCAAAATATCCTCCCTATTAAGCAGACTGAATACTTTAATTTTCGATACTTTCCCTTATGAAAGATTTGTTACGTTGTTTTACTGTGAACTAACTCTATCGTCTAACAGACTGGTATTATATGCAAATGCTGGTCATTGTGCTCCAATTCATTTTAGATATGAAGATGAAAGCTTTCGATTTTTAAAACCAACAGGTGGACTGCTGGGATTAATTCGTGAACAATCCTTTAGCGTTGAAAATATCAGAATGAAACCAAATGATATTCTTATTCTATATACAGACGGTATTTCGGAAGCTATGGACCAAAATGGCAATATTTTTGGCGAGGAAAGAATTTGTGAACTTGTCAAAAAATACAAAAATGAGTCTGCCAAACACATTGCTTATATGATTATTGAACATGTTCAAAAGTTCTATGCTAATTCCAAATATAATGATGATAAAACTATCGTTGTCGTAAAAAGACGCTTGGTCGAAAATCCCTTGAATTAGGAGGAATTATGTCTCAAAAAGATTATCCTGTAACACCTGCTATTCGATTTTTACGTAAAAACAAAGTTGAATTTGAACCATTCGAATATGAATATCAGGAAAAAGGTGGCACACGCCAAACAGCTGAAGAACTTAAAGTCGACGAGCATAGCGTAATCAAGACATTAATAATGGAAGCAGATGGAGAACCAATTGTTGTTTTGATGCATGGAGATATAGAAGTTTCAACAAAAAATTTAGCTCGGTTATTAGGAGTAAAAAAAGTTGAACCTGCAAAAGCAGAAAACGCTGCAAAATATTCAGGATATTTGTTTGGTGGAACAAGCCCATTTGGAACAAAGCGAAAAATGAAAATATATATCGAAGAAAGCATAATGGCACTGGACTATATATATATTAATGGCGGTAAACGCGGATTTATTCTAAAAATTTCTCCTGATGCATTAAAGTTGCTTGATTACGAATTAGTCAGTGTAGCTATTTAACCTTTACTTTTTGTTATCCAAAAAGAGGCTGAATGATATTCTCATCAGCCTCTTTTAGATTATTATTATTTCTAAATTAATTAATATCTGTTACGTTTTGTATAGTGCGTATGCAATAATTTATGTGATTTTTTGCTCAAAGGACCATCTGGAATAAATTCTTCGTATAGAAGTTTTATTTCGGGGTTTTCGTGTGATTTACGAATAGGCATGCCTTCATCTTCGGCATAAATAGCAGCAATTCGTCTTTTTCGAATTTCATCGTTGGTAGGGATTGGTTGCCCACCACCACCAATACACCCACCAGGGCAAGCCATAATTTCAATAAAATGATATGGGGAAGTGCCAGATTTGACCTGATCCATAATTATTCGAGCGTTAGTCAAACCGTGAGCAATTGCTACTTTTAGTTCAATGCCATTGAGAAACGCCCACTCTTCTTTACATTCTTCAAGAGGAATAGTTGCCTCCTTAATCTTACCCAAACCACGAGCAGGAGTGAAGTTAAGATTTTCAAAAGGTAGTTCACGCCCCGTAACAACTTCATAAACAGTTCTGAGAGCAGCTTCCATTACTCCACCAGTAGCACCAAAAAGAACAGCAGCACCTGTCGATTTACCCATAAGAGTATCGAAATAACCATCTTCGAGTTCTGCAAAGTTCAGTCCAGATTGCTTAATCATTAATCCAAGCTCGCGGGTAGTAAGCCCGGCATCGACATCTTGATAGCCGCTATCTTTCATTTCCGGCCGGTTTGCTTCATATTTTTTTGCAGCGCAAGGCATTGCAGCAACACAAACTATATCCTTAGGATCAATACCCATTTTTTCAGCATAATAAGTTTTGGCAAGTGCGCCAAACATTTGCTGAGGGGACTTGCAAGTGGAAAGATGTTCTAAATGTTCTGGATACATATGTTCAATGAATTTTACCCAACCCGGCGAACAAGAAGTGATCATAGGTAATGCAACCTTTTCTTTTTCGAGTAATGCTTTGCGAAGCCGATGCAGAAGTTCTGTTCCTTCCTCAATTATAGTTAAGTCCGCTGTAAAATTGGTATCAAGAACAGAATCAAAGCCCATTTTTTTCAGTGCAGTAACCATTTTGCCGGTAACACGTGTGCCAGGGGGGTATCCCAAAGTTTCTCCGATAGCAACACGAACAGAAGGAGCTGTGTTTATAATGACATGTTTTTTCTCATCCCCGATAGCTTCCCAGATATAATCAAAATAACGTCTTTCAGTGAGAGCCGCCGTAGGACAATGTATGACGCATTGCCCACAATTTACGCAAACAACTTCTGCCAGCGGCAATTCCATAAAAGTAGAAATTTTCATATGTTCGCCACGATGAGCAACTGTGATTGCATTTACGTGCTGCAATTCAGCACAAGTGCGAACACAACGCTGGCAGCGAACACATTTACTATCATCTTTTTCTATAGACCAGGAAGATCTATCAATTTGTGTATCTGCGTGAGGTAATGTAATATACCGGTTATTATCAATATTAAATTCATTGGCTAATGACTGCAACTCACAGTTAGTGCTTCGGTAACAAGTAGTGCATTGAGTATTATGCTCAGAAACAAGCAAAGCAACTAAATCTTTCCTTGCATTACGCACTTTCGGGGAATTTGTCTTAATAACCATTCCATTTGAAACGGGAGTAGCGCAAGCAGCTGCCAGAGTACGTTGCCCGATTACTTCCACAACACAAATACGACAATTGCCTGCAATACAAAGGTCTTCGTGGTAACACAAAGTCGGTATATATATATTCACTTTTTTAGCTGCATCAAGTATTGATGTTCCTTCTTCTACAATCACATCAATACCGTCAATATTTACATTAAGAAATTTTTCCATATTTATTCCCTGATTTTAATAAATCATTTCTTCAATAAAATTTGTTACTATTGATGAGAATGAATTTGCAACTGATTGACCAAGTCCGCATTTAGCAGTTATTTTCATTGTATCAGTAAGTTTGAGTAATTGATCGAGATACTCCGGAGGCTTAATTCCACGTTTGACAGCATCAATTCCAATTTTGAGCTGCTGGCAACCAATTCGGCAAGGCGTGCATTGCCCACAAGATTCTTCCGCAAAGAAATCTAAATAGTTTTTCAACACATTATACATCGAACGAGAGCTATTGAATAGCATCATCGAGCCACCAGTCGGAAGAGAATCCCCAACAAGCCCACCTTGATAACCTATAGTTGTTTCAGCAAACTTTTTACGCGGCACACAGAATCCAGAAGCTCCACCTACCTGCACTGCTTTAGTATCTCCATCGCCAAATTCTTCTACAAACTCCGCAAGCGACAGCCCAAACTCAAGATCGTAAATACCAGGCTTTGGTGTATCTCCTGAAACTGAAAATAATTTTGAACCGTGAGAATCTTGTATACCAAGTTTTCTGAATTCTTCTGGTCCAATTTTGAAAACCATAAGAGCTGAAGCAAGGGTTTCAACATTATTTACTACAGTTGGCATATTTTTGAAGCCCGCTTGCGTAGGGAAAGGTGGCTTATTACGAGGTTCACCTCTCTTGCCTTCCATTGATTGAATTAATGCCGTTTCTTCCCCACACACATAGGCGCCGCTACCAAGAAAGATTTCAATTTTAAAATCAAGATTAAATTGTTTAGCAACCTGATGAAATAAATCAATCTCTGCTTGAAGTTTTGGCACTAAAAATTTATACTCTCCACGAAGATAAATATATCCTTTCTTTGCACCAATAACCTTTCCACAAATAGCCATTGCAGAAAGCACCTTACGAGGAACACAATCTAATATTTCACGGTCTTTGAATGTACCGGGTTCTCCTTCGTCGGCATTGCAAATCACATATTTTTCGTCACCTGGTGCAGCAGCAGCTAATCTCCACTTAAGTCCAGTTGGAAATCCAGCACCACCACGCCCTTTAAGTCCAGAATCAATTAAATCTTTAATAATTTCTTCATTGCTCCTTTTCAGTGTTTTTTCGAGCACCTTATATTTTTCATTTGTGTAGGAGCCAAGAATCATATCAAGTTTTCTTAGTCTGTCTGGCATATCTACCTCTATTTATTTTTATACATTGTTACAATATCGCGAACTTTATCCGGTGTAAGTTCGGTATAAACCTCGTCATTAACGAGCATAGCAGGTGCTTTATGACACCAACCAAGGCAATTAGTATATAGCAGAGAGAATTTGCGGTTGTTGGTGGTCTCCCCCATTTTAATTTTCAATAAATTTTCGAGTGTTGCAACAATTTCCTTTTTGTTTTTCATATCACATACAATTGTTTTGCACACTCTGATAACATATTTACCAAGTGGTTTGGTCGAAAGAAAATGATAGAAGGTTGCTTTGCCATACACTTCAGCACTCGAAATATCAAGATTACGTGCAATTTCGACCATTGCTTCGTCCGAAACGTAACGTTGCTCATCAAATACACCTTGCAAAATCGGCAATAAGCTCTCTCGTTTATTGCCATATCGAGCAACAAGTTCGCTTACTAACAAAGAGGTATCTTTCATATAACTCCTGAAAAATAGTGGTACAATTAGTCAATAATTCACCCATTATTCATATATGGTTAATTAAACAGTTCTTTTACGATTATTGGAACTTCATTTAAATCGATAATTAATTCACAATAATTTTACGACTTTTTATGGTATTTTCCAAATTTTATTTTTGTTTTTGATTAAAATTTCTCAATAATTTGTTAGTTCCATCTAATATTTAATTCATTATTTTTTAATCACTTATTTTAATAATAATAAAATTATTTATTTTTGTTAATTAATGAATATTTTTTAATCATACGTGTTTATTGAAATTCATTTATTTAAATCATTTTCGACATCATTTAATATTCGATTAGTTATTATTAATTATTTAGGGTTATTAAACTATAAGGTTCCTTAAACTAAAAGTTTTTTAAAAACACTCTGCTAATTACGCTTTATTATTTTTATAAAATTTCCTTAATTTTTT
>CALGXJ010000117.1 GCA_937936035.1 Eximiradius proteiniborus | reverse complement strand
AGTATTACTGCTTAAGTGTTTCTTATACTTTTCGGGTATATCAATTCTGCTTTTGGCATTGAAAATGCTATATATAAAATTAATTCCTTCTGAATTTTTAACAATAATGATACTATCTTTCTTGGTTTTCTTAAAGTATTCTATTTCATTTAATTTTAATAATTCTTTTTTACCAAATGTTAGTTTTTGGTTGAATAGACTATCGTAAATATTATCTGCTTCAGCAGAACGGTAGTTTATCTCTCTTTCTTGTAGCAAGCTGTCGAAAATCTCTACTTCTTTCTCATTCAACTCTTTCATTGAGCTTTGTTCATAACTCAGATTATATTGCTTAATTATATATATCGGTGGTGATAGTTTGTAGTATGCTGCTCCGAAAAATGCAGCCACACAAATAACTATAACTAAAATATAGTATTTTGCCATTTTGAAACCTTTAAATATTAAAGGACTAATTACCAAATTAATGAAATTTTAATTAAATTAATAACAAAATTTGGCATTAATATTTCTATTGTTTTGTCGATAAGTATGTAAAGAAAAATCACTTTAGGATGATGATGAATAGAATAATACTTCTATTGTTGCTTGCGTCGGCTATTATTGCAGGTTGTGCTTCTTCGAACACTTGCCCTAAAGTCCCTTCCGAGGGAAACATTTCTTCTCCTTTCAACACAGATAATGACGAATATTCACCATCTTTTTGGGATAATTCATTTTATTATACAGTTTCCAATAGGCAAAAGAAAATAAACGAAACAATTTATAGGAGCGAATTTATCGACGGCAAATTTTCTCGTCCAAAAGTTGCTAATGATTTGCCAATTGGTTCATTCCAAAACGTCAGCTCTCTCAGCTTCTGTAAAAATCCAAATTCCGGGAACTTAGAAATATGGTTTGCAGCAAATACCCGTAGCAACAACAAAATTAACAGAGATTTATTCTTTGCTGAACAAATAGGGGAGAGCTGGACTAATCCCAAAAATGCAAAATCCATTAATACTGAACATTTTGAATCGCATCCTTTTGTTTCGCCCGACGGGAAAATACTTATATTCAGTTCCGACAGACCCAATGGCAAAGGTGGATTAGACCTGTATGTTTCGATTCGCGACAATAAAGGCAACTGGTCGTCTCCTCGCAACCTTACAGAAGTCAATACCGATGCTAACGAAATTTCTCCTTATCTTTCTGAGGATGCTGTCTTGTATTTTTCTTCTCAAGGCTATTCTAACTCAAAAGTTTACAACATTGTCAAAGCCGCTCCATCTGGTTATGCAAAGTGGGCTAATACAAAATTAATGCCTCCACCGATTAATTCGTCAGCGGACGATACTGGTCCGGCAATTTTCAAAGATAAAATCTTTGTCTCGTCCAACAGACCCAATGGTTGTGGTGGCAAAGACCTCTACGCCTTTGATTTATGCGGTCCGGCTAAAATTGAATGCTACGTTACCTCACGCTTCCCGAATTTTCCACTCAGCGGCAAAGCATACCTCTTCGATAACAATAACAACATTGTTGCAACGCAAGAGGTTTCCGACTTTGGTGTTTTCAAATTTGACATCATCCCAAATCGTCGTTATACCATTCGCTACGAAAATTCCTGCAATTCTAAATATACGGCTGAACGTGAAATTCAGGTTCCTTGCTCGGATAGCTCTGCTGTCGTTGTTCGAACTATGTTCGAATTTAATCCGGTAGAGGAATTTGATTTAGTCGAAATCAAAGTTCCATTCTTTGTTACTGGATACTACCAGCCAAACACCCGCGAAAACTTAGAAGCATTACGTCTGAAATTTGCCTACAATCTGATTGGCATTGATGAACAAACTAAATATATTGAGCGTCCCGGTGAAATCTACGACAGTTTCACCGAAGAAGTTGAAAAAGCTCTGACCGAAGCCGCTGAAAAGCTTTACGATATCGTATCTCTTCTGAACGATAATTGCCTTGAAAAAGACGATATTAAAATTCAGGTAGTGATGCACGGATTTGCAGACCCTCGCTCAATCAGCCCAAAAGCCATGTTCCCTGATGCTGATATTGAGGATGAAAAATTCGGTGTTTTCGTCAAACGCGGAGACAAAATGGATAACGACCTTTTGTCTTTACTTCGTGCATACTACACGGCAAAATATTTCGAACGCTATATTTCTTTTAAAAGCCCAAATCTGAATAACAAAATTATCTGGAAAATTGAAGGCAAAGGTGTAGATAATAGCACTCTCCCGGACAAGCAAAAACGACGCGTCAACATTAAAATTCTTCCAATGTAGCACCTCTACTCAATTTCGAATTCGACACGTCTGTTTCGGCTACGTCCTTCTTCGGTTGAGTTCGTCGCAATAGGTTTTTTCGGTCCGTAGCCTTTGTATTTTATTCTTCTTGCTTCCACTCCATTCTCCACTAACCAGTCCCGTACAGCTTTTGCTCTATTTTGTGATAACTGCATATTATACGCAAGTGAACCAATATTATCTGTGTGTCCTTCGATTGATATTTTAATGTTAGGATATTCAAGCATAAATTGCTTCACTCTTTCAAGTTCTGCAAATGATTCTTCCAAAAGTTCATATTTCCCGTATTCGAAAAAAATGTTGTTCAGAACTACTTTTTGACCAATTTCTATAGGAACAAGCAGCAAATCTTTCCTAATTTCTTTGTATTGTTCCAAACTACTTAAATCTATATTTTCATTTAAAGCCAGAAATCCATTTGCTACTGCATAATAAGCATATCGATGCCTGCCCGGTAGCGTGATAACATATTCCCCGCTCTTTGGATTTGATTTCGCAATCCCTGCATTCTTTCCGTTATCTAAATATTCATACTTGATAGTTGCTTCTACGGGTTTTTTAGTTTTAGCATTTAACACTTTTCCTTTAATCAGAACTACATTATATGGACGATATTCAGTAGGTAGTTTGATTTTGAAAATGTCTTCCCGTCCTATACTGTTTTCATTTGAAACAAAGTAAGCAAATTCACCCGAGGCAGGCAAGGAATAATATCCGTCCCAACCTCGACTGTTTATCGGTTTTCCCAAATTCATGGGTTCGCTCCATCTCTGCCAGCTATCATCCAACCGCCTTGCAACAAACATATCGTTCGAGCCATATCCCAAATGTCCCGAACTGGAAAAATACAAAGTTGCACCGTCTGCTGCCAAAAATGGTGTATCCTCCGAAGCTGCTGTATTGAGGTCAGAACCTAAATTCAATGGCTTGCTCCATACTCCATTTTCCTGCAAGAAACTTACATATAAATCATTTTCGCCATATCCGTCCCTTCGCTCAACTGACATTATCAGCACTTTCCCATTTGTTGAGAAAGAAAAACTCGAAAAACGCCCTAAATTATAATAATCTTCTATCTCAATTTTTTGTGGAAAAGACCATCCACTATCTGTCAGAAACGAACGCGACAGCCCTTTTGATTGCGTCCCGTCTGTGTTGTAAACATTGCCTAAATACAAAATATTCCCATCTTGCGAAATCCCAATTGCAAAATTATTCCATTCGTTATTTATCGGTGCATTCATATTTTGGGCTGGTGAAAAATTGCCCAGACTGTCAGTCGATGAATACCAAATATCCTGATCTTTGTTTTCTCCAGTGTTGTCCGGATGCTGGTCGCGAGTAAAATATAGTGTTGTTCCGTCAGGTGTTATCACAGGTCCCAATTCAGCATACTTCGAATTTATATTCTCACCTAAATTTATTTTCTCCTCGTAAATCACATTTTCAGGCTGATTGATTTTAGGTGAATACTCACATTCACAATCACAAATTCCAATAGCATCAATCTGGTAATAATCTTTATAGTTTACCGTTGTAATTTCAATTCTTACAGATTTTACGTTTGTTTTTGAAAACGTAACATTCATAACTCGTCCGGTCTCTTGAATTGGCATTGGATTTAAGTTGTTATATACTATTTTCTCATTCTCATTTTCATCAAATACAATTACCTTTGATATAGCTCCCGGATTATAACTTTCATAAATAAATAATCTACTTGCTGTAATACTCTTTCTAAAACCAACTTTTATCCATTCCATCCCGTTGCGAGTATAATCCGGCATCCACGCGCACGGACTTACGCCAAAATCCGGCATAATGTTCGGCTTGCCAAGTGCTTGAATGCCTTTGAATGCAGTTTTGCTTGCATTCACAAATCTTGCTTCCGACGATACTGCAATTAAACTATCTGCCCAGTATATTTTTTCACCACAAAGCAAAAATACATCACACAATAGCAGGACTATTATTAATACTGTTCTCATATTTATTATCAATTCCATTACATAATTGCAAATATACGATTTTGTGATTATTTCTTGTAATTATCTTATAATATTTTTCTTTTATCAATAATGATATTTTTATAAATTAAAATTTTCTTGTTGTTAATTAATTCGACAATTATTTATTAATATATTTTGTTAGAGGTATGAATGAACAAAATAGTAGAAGCCCGCTTTTTAGCACCAGAAGTAAAATTATTTCGAATTGAAGCACCCAAAATTGCTGAAAAAAGAAAAGCCGGGCAGTTTATAATTTTACGTGTTCACGAAAAAGGCGAACGTATCCCGATTACTATTGCCGATAGCAATCCCGCTGATGGCACAATTACAATCATTGTCCAAGGAGTTGGGAAAACCACCCGTCTGCTAAACACCCTAAACGCCGGCGATTTCATCCTCGATGTCGTTGGACCACTCGGCAAACCATCTCATATAGAGCATTTCGGCACTGCCGTTAGCATCGGTGGTGGTGTTGGTACAGCTATCGCTTATCCCACTGCTAAAGCACTCAAAGATGCCGGCAACTATGTTATTTCTATTATTGGCGGTCGTTCCAAAGACTATGTTATCCTCGAAAACGAAATGAAACAAATTGCCGATGAAGTATATCCCACAACTGATGATGGTTCTTATGGATTTCACGGCTTTGTAACTGATAAATTACAGCAATTAATAGATGAAGGCAGAAAAATTGACTTTGTGCTTGCAATTGGTCCTATTCCAATGATGGAAGCAGTTGCAAAAGTAACAAAACCCCACAATATAAAAACTGTCGTTAGCCTTAATCCAATAATGGTCGACGGCACCGGAATGTGTGGTGGCTGCCGTGTTGTTGTCGATGGCAAAGCTGTATTTGCTTGCGTCGATGGTCCCGAATTCGATGCACACGCAGTTGATTTCGATATCTTAAAGCAAAGAAATAGAGTTTATCGTAGCGAAGAAGAAATAAGCTTGCGAGACCTAGAATGTAATTACGATAAAATGTTCAACGAAGAACTTAAAAAGCAAAAGGAGCAATAATATGGCAGAATTAACTCCAAAAGAAAGAATGGCTATCCCACGACATAAAATGCCTGAACAAGACCCAAACGAACGTATAAAAAATTTCTTAGAAGTGAATTTAGGCTACGATGAAGAAACTGCTCGCCGCGAAGCTGAACGTTGCTTGCAGTGCAAAAAACCTGCTTGTGTTGCCGGTTGTCCCGTCTCGGTGAAAATACCTGATTTTATTAAAATGATTGCTGAAGGTAAATACAAGGAAGCCGCAGCAATTCTAAAAGAAGATAACGCTTTGCCCGCTGTTTGTGGTAGAGTGTGCCCACAAGAAGAACAATGCGAGAAAGTTTGTGTGTTAGCAAAGAAAGGACAACCCGTTGCCATTGGATACCTCGAACGTTGGGCTGCCGACTGGGAACGCCGCACAATTGGTCTTCAGATTGCTGAAACAAAACTTAAAACTGGTAAAAAAGTTGCTATAGTCGGTGGCGGCCCTGCCGGGCTTAGCTGTGCCGGCGATTTAATCCAGATGGGACACGATGTTACTGTTTTCGAAGCCCTTCACGAAATCGGTGGTGTGCTCATCTACGGTATACCTGAATTCCGCTTGCCAAAAGAGATTGTTCGTGCCGAAGTCGAAGGACTGAAAAAATTAGGTGTTGATTTCGTTACTAATTACATTATCGGATTGACTGAAACCGTTGATGAACTTCTGCAACGCTTCGATGCTGTATTCTTAGGGGTCGGTGCAGGTTTGCCTTACTTCCTAGGTGTCCCGGGCGAGCATCTGAATGGTGTCTATTCTTCCAATGAGTTCCTTACACGTGTTAATTTAATGCGTGCTTATGATTTCCCTAATGCCGATACTCCTATTTTTAATATTAAGGGCAAAACTGTTGTAGTTTTTGGTGGTGGAAATACTGCTATGGATGCCGTTCGCACCTCTCTTCGTCTTGGTGCAAAACGTGCTATTATTTGCTACCGTAGAACAGAAGCAGAAATGCCAGCCCGTATCGAAGAAGTTCATCACGCAAAAGAAGAAGGTGTTGAATTTATGCTTCTCTACGCTCCTGTTGAACTTCGTGGTGACGAAATTGGTAACCTTCGCGAAATGGTCGTCCAAAAAATGCAACTTGGAGAACCGGATGCTTCGGGTCGCCGTCGCCCTGTTCCTATCCCAGATGCTATCGAGACTATTCCTGTTGATGTTGCAGTTGTTGCAATTGGCAATGGTTCTAACCCAATTATCAGCTCCACAACTCCCGACCTGAAAGTTAATAAATGGGGCAATATTCTTGTTGATGAACACACTATGAAAACAAACAAAAAAGGTGTTTTTGCCGGTGGTGATATTGTTACTGGCGGTGCAACTGTTATTCTTGCAATGGGTGCAGGTCGCAAAGCCGCTGCTGCAATCGATGAATATTTGAAAAATCCAGACTTATGGTAATCTTATAATTACTTTTCTTATAAATATAAAAGAGGTTGTCCAAATTCGGACAACCTCTTTTTTGAAACAAGATTAATTTATCTTATTCAAATTTTATTGAGTTTACTGATTTTTCAAATATTGGCAAATAGTCCTTTTCTTCGCCAGTGAACCAATTCACTGTGATTCTATATAATCTGTCGTCTTTCAAAGCAAAATAAACGCGTCCTTTTACCTGTCCAGTTGGTTGATATGTGAACATATATGCCGACACGCCACCCAAATTAATTGCTTTCGGTTCGCCACTGTTTTTGTATGTAGGCTTGTTTTCATCAACAATTTTCTTCAAGTTTTTCGATTGTGATGCATCAATTACGTCCACTTGAATATTGCAGTCAGCACGACGCTTGCCAATATAATTTTGTGAAGAAATTACATTTCTGGCTACACCTTTTGTCAGATTAAAGTTCTCTGGCACCATTATTACATATCCAGGACCGGACTTCGGAACTAAATTTGCCGATGCAGGTGGTTCCTCTGCATTAATTGGTGCTGCTGTAGGAACGGCAGGTTCCACTGCCAATTTCAATGATGAAACAATCTCATTGAATTTATCTTTATACATATCCCAAGTATTTGCAAATGCTTCGAAGAATAATACTGTAGCAAGTTTTCCATCTTTTGTAGCTACATACAGTTCACCCATAAATTCACCATCTTCCAACTCAAATGAATATGTGAATTTACTTGCTTTTACTCCATCTAACATCACTTCGTCAAACTTATACAAATCTGGTTGGAATGTCTTATTCACTTTGATAATACTATCCAAAGTAATAATGCTGTCAATTTTAACGATATTTACATCAATTTTTGCACCCGGAAATCCTTCCGTGTCGTATCTTGCAAAGCGTGGTTTGGCACTATTCGACGAGAATGCTGCAAAGCGAACTCCCGTTATTCTGGTTGTTACCCAGTTCGAAGGATATTTTATTGAAAATCCGACTGCTTCGTCCTTGTATTCTTTCAAATCTTTTATTTCTACGGGTTTTCCATGCTTATTGCCACATCCGCTCAATAAAATAATCGTAAAACAAAATAGTAAACAATACTTCAATACTTTCATTTTCTACTCCTTGAATATTATTGGAAAATATTCTCTAAAATATCATTATTTTTATTAATAAACAATAATTTTTACTGAAAGCTGCTTTGTATTTCTAAAAACCAACTCGCATCATCAAATATGTCCAAAATGCCGGGTCGGTTCTATCATAATTGCCAACCCCATCATTTCTATTAACATCGTAAACATCTTTCATCACTTCTCCCGGAATAAATACTGCACTTCCCCACTCAAGTGTAGTATTTTTTAGTAAATTCACACGTGTAATTAAATACAATTCGTTCCCTAATCCTCTGCTTTCATTATTGTTTTGCAATTTATATGCTTTGTTTGTAGTGAAATTATGCCCTTCAAAAATGAACATCCAAGGCTTCATATCATAAGTGATTTTAATAAACATGTCATTTAATCCTCTGTTATTTGTAGACTTTTGTATGTCGCTGAAATAGTCCATACCTGAATAAAATGAATGCTTGCCTTGATAAGTCGCATCAAATGTTCTATAAAATTTACCTTCGTTCATATCTTTTTCTGATGTTCCGGACAATATATCCGCATTTAGTCCTATCGTTAAGTCCTGTATCTTGTAATTAAGACTTCCTGCAACATTAAAAGCTTGAATTATTCTTGGTGCTTTGCTGTATTTTTGGTCTCCTGCTTCTCCACCTTGGTAAGCCCCTTCAAGCACTGTAAAAAAGTCATTGTAGCTGAATTTATAATAAAATCCGCTCATTAATCTGCTCGACGTGTAATTCCCCTTTGTTGTTCTCTTTCTGTTGAAATCATAATATGAAAACAGGTCTAAATAATGTTCTTTGTCAAAAGCAAATTTGCTCCAAAATCCGTACACGTTATGC
The DNA here is from genome assembly GCA_937936035.1 of Eximiradius proteiniborus. Lineage (GTDB taxonomy): Bacteria > Bacteroidota > Ignavibacteria > Kapaibacteriales > UBA2268 > JAKIZO01. The sequence goes on along the minus strand of CALGXJ010000117.1, from coordinate 10,499 downwards.
CCTTCTTCCGGCTTTGATGGATACGGATATTGTGTCGTGTCTGGAATTGCTCGTCCAATATACGCATCAATTGAACGGCTATGCGTTAATGCAAAAACGTTTATCCCAAATGGCTTCGTATCATAACTAAATAAAACACCATCCCAAGATCGGGTAATATAATTGAAATAATTAATAGCAAAATATCTCCCATTACGGAATTGCATCTCGAAACGACCAGCTTTTACGCTCATAGGCTCATCGAGAATATTATCAAATTTCACATACCCTTGATGCAAATCTACATTTTTTAAATTGTAAATAGTGTTTTTGGCTTCTCCCCAAAGCCTTGAATCGCGTATCTGGAAAAATACACTAATGTTTTTTGTCAAATTTTTTTCTATACCAATTTTTGTACGCATCGAAGTGAAACTTAACGGATATGTCTTGTTAGAAAAATCTCTTCCGTCGAGCTCTGTTCTTAATTGAAAATTCCCCGAAATCTTGAAATCTTGCTCACTCAAAAGATTACTAACAGATAATATTATCAATGAAATAGTAAATAAAAATGCTCTCATAAATTGTCATCAAAAAAAAAATGTAACATCATATCATTAACTACGTAATACAATTAAGAAAATTTTGTGAATTTAATAATATGAGTGTGTTATGAAAAAAATGTTTTTGTTATTAATTATAGGAACAGCTTTAATCGTATTTTCCGCCTCCGCCCAAACTCAGCAGCAAGAAATCGAAGCTCTGAAGAGGAAACCGCTTAAAGGTATGTTTGGACTTAGCTTTACTAATTCAGTCCCACAAAAAGAATTCTACGATAACCTGAAACGTTCCGGTCAGGGTTTTTCTCTTTACGGTGGCTACAACTTTGCTCCTGTTCCAATTACTCTTGGTTTGCAAACAGATTTGCTTTTCTATGGTGGCGATGAGCGTATTTTCCGCTATAAAAATCAAGGTGGCTGGACTTATCTCAGAGACACAGTTTCATACCAGAATATGATAATTCCTGTTACTGTTTTCATGCAAATTCGCCCCAATGTCGCTGAATATTTTTTCCCATACTTCGAAGCATTTGCCGGTTTTACTTTAATCAACGCTAATAGTGATTTTAAATCTGCTTTTGGAATAGAGGATTCTAAAAATGAATTATCTGCTGGTTGGAATGCAGGATTGGGGGTTGGCACTATGATAAAATTAGTCGATTTTGTTACTCTTCCAAGCTACTATTCTCGGTTGCTTCTCGATATTAAAGCTCGATACTCAAAAGGCACTACTGTTGATTACTATATGGTTAAGCAAATCAATACTGATTCATCCCCAGAGTTCCGCCGCTCCAAATCCAAAACTGATATAGCGACTTTCCAGATTGGTCTTGTATTTGAATTTTAATATGTATTATAAAAATTTATGGAGGTTATTATGAAAAAAGTATTATTGTCATCCCTGCTAGCAATCGCTCTTGCTTTTGGTATTAGTTCATGCACTGTTACTTCCGGCGGCTCGTATTCGGCTCAATCCGGTAGTCAGGAAAAACAAATTACTGTTGGCACCTTGCAAAAAGAACTGCGCAAAGGTATGTCCGGTGCCGAAGTTATCGAATCACTCGGTTCGCCTAACATTATTACTCGCGACCAAAACGGCTACGAAACTTGGGTTTACGACCGTATCGCAACCGAAGCCCGCTATAACGAAAGTGCCAACGTTCTGTTCCTTGTCCTTTTTGCACAGGGTAGTTCGTCTTCCAACGCTTCCGTAACACAAAAAACTTTAACTGTTGTTATTAAAATGAACGAACAAGGCAAAGTTGATTCATTTGCATACCACTCAAGCAAATTTTAACGGAGGAGCAATGAAAACATATTCTTTATTTTTGCTCTTGTTTATGCTGGCTTTGTCTTCCTGCACCGTGATAAGCACCTCGCGTCAGGAAACTCAAATGACACAAACTCAAATTCGTGAATTTCAGACAAGATATATTGATACTAATGATGTTAAACTTGTGATGAAATCGGTTCTTAACGTTTTGCAGGACGATGGATATATTGTTAAAAATGCGGTCGTAGATTTGGGGCTCGTTACAGCTTCAAAAGAAATCGATCTATCGAATCCACGCCGTCAAAAAGATGATTTCTGGGAGCAATTCTTCCTGTCTCTCTCAAATGCTAATACTAATCAGCGTGAAGTTTACAAAAAAATCAGACAAATTGAAGTTTCCGTGAACGTTTCTGAATTCGGTCGCCAAACTAAGGTTCGAGCAAATTTTCAAGCCAGAGAACTTGATAATAATGGCAATGTAATCAAAGTTTATTCAGTCGATGATGCTAAATTTTATCAGGATTTCTTCGCAAAAGTAGACAAAGGCGTTTTCCTCCAAAAACAAGGTCTTTAATCCATAAAAAAGTGGCTGCCTATTTTATCGGGGCAGCCACTTTCTCATTATTACTTCTCAATAATCTTCAATAATTAACTTGGTTGCCCATTATTAGTTTCACTATTTTCCTTTTCGTTGGTTATATTTTCAGTACGCGTTGAGTAAGCCATTGCTTTTATTGCATTCAACGCATTCACCGAAATAGGAGGCAATTCTTCGCCACGAATAATTGCTTCAAGTTCACTCGAATCCAAAGTTTCACGCTCAAGCAGAATTTTAGCAGTTTTGTGAAGAAGTTCAAGATTTTCGTTTAATATCTGCTCGGCTTTATCTGAGCACTGAGCTAATATTTTTCTTACTTCGCTGTCTATTAATTGAGCCGTAAGTTCACTATGATCGCGAGGTTGGGAAATATCACGTCCTAAAAATACTTCTTCGTGTTGGTGAGCAAAAGTAATAGGACCAATCTCTTCGCTCATTCCCCAGTCGCACACCATTTTACGTGCAAGATGTGTCGCTCGCTGCAAATCATTCGCTGCTCCAGTTGTCAAATTGCCAAAGACAATCTTTTCTGCCGCTCGTCCCGCAAGCAAAGTAATAATCTGTGTTTCAATATAATCCTTTGTTAGAGAATGTTGGTCTTCGTTCGGCAAAAAAGTAGTAACGCCAAGCGCCCGCCCTCGTGGAATTATCGTTACTTTATGCACTTTATCAGCATTTGGAATAAAATATCGAACAAGTGCGTGTCCCATCTCGTGATAGGCTGTCATTTCTTTTTCTTTTGCAGAAATCACCAAACTCTTCCTCTCTACTCCCATAAGGACTTTGTCTTTTGCCTGTTCAAAATCATACATTGTAACTACATCGCTGTTCCGCCTTGCCGCAAACAATGCAGCCTCATTCACTATATTTGCAATATCGGCACCCGACAGTCCCGGTGTAGATTTTGCCAATACTTCCAAATCTACATCCTTTCCTAACGGAAGTTTTGCAGTATGAACGCGGAAAATTCCTTCCCGTCCTTTTACATCTGGTCTGTCCACTACAATATGACGGTCAAATCTTCCCGGACGAAGCAATGCCGGATCCAAAACATCTGGACGGTTGGTCGCAGCAATTACTATCACTCCGCTGTTTTGCTCAAAGCCATCCATTTCGACTAACAGCTGGTTCAAGGTTTGTTCTCGCTCATCGTGTCCGCCACCAAGTCCGGCGCCACGATGCCGTCCCACTGCGTCAATTTCATCTATGAAAACAATACAAGGTGCATTTTTCTTAGCTTGTTCAAATAAATCTCTTACGCGGCTTGCTCCTACTCCTACAAACATTTCTACAAAGTCTGCACCTGATATCGAGAAAAACGGTACTCCTGCCTCGCCTGCAACTGCACGTGCAAGCAATGTCTTACCTGTTCCCGGAGGTCCCAAAAGCAACACGCCTTTGGGTATTTTGCCGCCTAATCTTTGAAATTTCAGTGGGTCTTTCAGAAATTCGATAATTTCCATCAATTCATATTTTGCTTCATCTGCTCCAGCTACATCCTTGAAAGTAACTTTATTCTGGCTGTCCGTCAGCAACCTTGCGCGAGATTTCCCGAAATTGAATATTCCACGCGTTGAATTCCCACCAGACATCCTGCGTATAAAGAAAATATACAGCCCGATTAATAATATCCACGGCAGAATAGACAAAATCGCACCCCACCACGCATTATCTCCGCTTTCGTAAGTTAATCGTATTCCCTTTTCTTTCCAGATTTTCTCAGCTTCGCTATCCAGAACACCTAATTTTGTTGTAAATCGCGTGATTTCTCTAGTTTTACCTTCAAAATTAATCGTTACAGGCTCTTTCAATACTCCCTTGAACTCAATATCATTGAACGATGTTTTCACAACCTTGGCAGATGAAATTAAATCCTGTTCTAAAAAACTTACATATTCAGAATATGAAACAGGCCATTCCTGACTGTTTGTTCCTTGTTGAAATAAAATATACAAAGTGAAAGCAGTAGCAATCAAAAACATCCATATCATCATATTACGGAAAAATTGTTGCTGGTCTTGCTTTGGGCCCTCGTAATTTCTCCTTTTTTCCCCGCTATCACGATTTTCACTCATTAAAAACCTCCAAATTCCCAATTAAATTCAGAAAATTATATAAATTAAAGACGTTTAATAGTATTGTTAATTTTAATTAATCATTTCCAATTAATCATTTCCAATGTTTTTCTGATTTCAGAAAATATATTACTTATTAACTATCAAGAAATCACCATTCCGGCTGGTCTATGAATTGCTCGAAAATGCTTGAACTATCGGAAGAATTTCCTAAAATTTTCTCTATATATTTCCCAACTATATCAAATTCAAGATTTACCTTCGTTCCAACTGAATATTCTTTAAGAATTGTCTTTTCCCAGGTATGTGGAATTATTGAAACCATAAAGACGTTCGCCTGAACCCGTGCAGTTGTCAGACTCACCCCATCAATGCATATTGAGCCAGTGCTAACTACGTATTTTTCAAATTCTTTCGGAAACTTAACCCACAAAAGTACTGCTGTCGCAAGACTCTTTGTTTTTGTAATTGTTCCTATACAATCTACGTGTCCCTGAACAATGTGTCCTCCAAGCCTGTCGACCGGACGCAATGCTCTTTCCAAATTCACAAAACTACCGCTTCTAAGCTCGATTAATGTTGTTTTCAATAAGGTTTCCTCAACCGCAACAAACGAAAATGAATTCCCGTTGATTTCTGTAACAGTTTGGCAAACTCCGTTTATTGCAACTGAGTCATCAATCTTCAAATCATCAAATATCTTTTTCGCCTCAACAGTAAATCTTCGTCCCCCGCCAATAGATTGGACTTTTTGCACTTTCCCTATTTCTTCTACTAATCCCGTGAACATAAAATTTCCTTTTTATTCAAAAATATGAAACTTTCGAATAAAAAGGAAATTTGCAATTAAATAGATAAGCATTAATATAATGCAAGCTAAAACAATAAGCTTTTCATCCAGTTATAGTATTCTTCAGATGATGCTATATCGTTCAGCACCAGTATTTCAGGTAACTCGTAATTCGAAAGCTGTTTTATCCTCTCCTCAATTAAATTTATTTTGTCTTCGAAAGTCTTAATTTTCAAAATAAACTCGCTCGATACATCCAACGAACCCTTCCAGATAAAGTAAGATGTTACGTTCTGGATTACCGATACACACGCTGCTAACCCTTCTCTCAGCAAAGCCTGTGCAATTTCATCGGCGTTTTCTGCTGTAGAAGCAGTGGTAAAAACTATTCGGATTTCATTAAAAGATTTCATAATTTACCTATTTATAAATGGACATTTTATAAACATTGTAGTGAAACGTTTGAATGATTGAAATATTTATTTTCGAGCTACATATTATTGCATTAGTCTATATTTTTGTAAAAAACTGGCAGAATAGATCACTTCGCGACGCTTTCCTCGGATTGGGCGTCTTTCTTTTAGTTTTCTCCATTGGTTGGGCTATGACAGGTTCGCTCTCCTATGCTATCTACCCTGATGCCTGGAAAACGCCATATTTCAACCACGATACTTTATCATTAATATTGCTCTCTGTTTTCGAAAGTTTCTTCTTCTACCACTTTTTCTTCAAAGATAAAATTGATGAAAATAATCTAAAGGTTATGGGAAATGATTGAATTTGAACCAGTAATTGGACTTGAAGTCCACGCTCAGCTTCTCACAAACTCCAAAGCTTTCTGCTCTTGTTCAGCAGAATATGGTGCCTTGCCTAATACTCAGACTTGCCCTGTTTGTTTAGGTCATCCCGGTGCACTCCCGGTATTAAATGAAAATTTATTGAATTTTATTATAAAAATGGGAATTGCAACAAATTGCAAAATCCGTGAAATCTCCACATTCGCTCGTAAAAATTACTTCTATCCCGATTTGCCAAAAGGTTATCAAATTACTCAATACGAAGACCCAATCTGCTACGACGGATTTATTGAAATCGAACTCTCCGAAACAAAACGTAAACGAATCGGCATTACTCGTATTCATATGGAAGAAGATGCTGGCAAATCTATTCACGACCTCGATATTGATACACTCGTTGATCTTAACCGTTCAGGCGTCCCGCTTATTGAAATAGTAAGTGAACCGGATATTCGCTCAGCTCTCGAAGCTTATAAATATCTTACATCTATCAAGCAAATTCTTGTTTATTTAGGTATTTGCACCGGTAATATGGAAGAAGGTGCTTTGCGCTGTGATGCTAATATTTCCGTTCGTCCCAAAGGCACTTCGAAATTCGGAACAAAAACAGAAATAAAAAACCTTAATAGTTTCCGAAATGTCGAAAAAGCTATCGAATTCGAAATTCAGCGACAAATTGAAGTGCTCCGAAATGGTGGCTCAATTCACCAAGAAACACGTCTCTGGGATGCTGCTTCTCAAACTACTCGCTCTATGCGTAGCAAAGAATTTGCTCACGACTATCGTTATTTTCCTGAACCCGACCTTGTAAAAGTAAAAGTTTCGCGCGAGCGACTCGATAGCATCCGTTCCTCTATTCCTGAACTTCCTTTTGCACGTAAGCAAAGATTAATTGAGCAATACGGTATCCCTAATTACGATGCTTCTATTTTTGTCGAAGACCGCAATCTTGCCGATTATTACGAACTTTGTTGCTCTCATCTGTCTGAAAAGTCCCAGAAAACATTCAAGCTTGTGAGTAATTGGCTTATGACAGAAGTGCTCAGAATTCTTAGCGAACGTAAAATTGGTATCAACGAACTCGGACTAAACCCCAAATTTGTTGCTGAAATTGTTGATTATCTCTCTGCAGATAAAATTTCAAGCCGTATCGCAAAAGATATTTTTCCGGAAGTTCTTCAAAACAACATATCACCTGCAAAAATTATTGAAGAACGTTCACTTGTCCAGATTTCCGATAGTTCCGCTCTCGAAGCATTAATCAACGAAATCCTTGAAAATAATCCGGATTCTGTTGAAAAATACAAAAGCGGCAGAAAAAATGTCTTCGGCTTCTTTGTCGGACAAGTTATGGAAAAAATGAAAGGCAAAGCCAATCCTAAACTTGTTACTGAAATACTTCGCAAGAAACTCGATGATTAGCTTTTACGTAATAATTTACGTAAACTTTAAACTACTATCATAATGAAAAAAGAAAAAATAAATATACAGAAATTCTTTTGGTGTGTGTGTATATTTATGCTTTCTTTTAATTCTCTCTATTCTCAGGAAGCAACTCGCCGATCTCTGCAAGAAACCGAAGATTTTAAAAAAAAGCTACCTTCTCAGGAAATTACTAACCCACAAGAAAAAAGCAAAGTTCTTGATTCCCTGCGTCAGGCTTTCACCCAAAAGCCGGAAAGTGAAAAAGTAAAATCTCCCTCAGGAATTGATTCGCTTGTTACCTTTTTTGCACAAGATACTGCTATCTTTCGGTTAAGCTCAAAAACAATGAGGCTTGTCGGCAAATCTAAAATCGATTTCAAAGTGCAACAGTTAAACGCCGAAGTTATCGAAATTGATTTCAATAATTCCATTTTACGCGCAAAATGGAGAACAGATTCTAACAATAGACGTTATGGCTTCCCTCGTTTTTCTGACGCAGGTGAAGTTTTCTTTGGCGAAGAAATTACTTATAATTTTAAAACTAAACGTGGTAAAATTGTTGCCGGCGAAACTCAAGCCGGTGAAGGTTTTTACTACGGCTCCGAAATTAAACGTATTTCCGAAAATGAGTTGTTCGTCCGGGATGGCTATTACACAACTTGCAACGATGCTTGCCCGCATTACTACTTCGGTTCCCCAAAAATGAAATTAGCGGTAAAGGAAAAAATTTACATTGATCCTGTTATTTTTTACGTTGAAGATATGCCTATCTTTATTTTTCCTTTCGGGCTGTTCTTCCCAAGCAAAACTGGACGTCAATCTGGAATTATTATACCTTCTTTCTATTTTTCCAAAAATCGTGGCGTTGTATTTCAGGATTTAGGCTTTTATTGGGCTGCATCTGATTATTGGGACACTCAATTTAAAACTGACCTGTTTTCAAAAGGTGGCTTCTTACTCAAAAATACTACTCGCTGGGCTCTTAGAGATGTTCATAGTGGCGGCTTCACTATTCAGTTTGGTAGAACTCGTTATAATCCAGACGACCAATATCAACGCAATTGGAGCATCCAGCTCAATCATAATCATATTTTCAATCCTTACGAACGAATTGACATTGGGGTTAATTTCGCTTCCCGCGATTTTAATCGGAATACCCAAACCGACTATAAATCAAGAATTCAGCAAAATATCACCTCGAACGCATCGTATTCTAAAAGTTTTGATAATGGTTCGAATTTCTCCGTTTCCTTCCAACGCGACCAAAATTTGATTACTCAGAATTATAGTCAGGTTATTCCTATTAATTACTCAATCCCAAATTTTACTCCACTAAAAAGCGTGATTTCACCTTCAACCCGCGCTTGGTATTCATTCATTCGCGACATCTCGTTTAGCTACCGTAGCAATTACACCAATAGTCTCACCAAAGCAGCTGACGGTAACTCTTTCAAATACACTGAAAGAAATAAAATTAGCCATTCGCCCGGTGTTTCTATTTCTCCAAAATTTGGATATTTTACTCTCACTCCATCTGTTTCGCTATCTGTAAATAATTATTTCCGCCAACTTGAGCGGCAAATCAATCTTCAGGATTCTACAACAATTGATAAATACAAACGCGGCTTTTTCACTGAATATTATTATAGCTTCGGAGTTTCTGCTTCCACACGCCTTTTCGGTGTTGCCGACGCCCAACGACCCTTCTTCGGTTTCATCAAGCCTGAAAGTCTTGGCTTTAAAGCATTTCGCCATACATATCAACCCACTATTGGATATAGTTTCACACCTGATTTTTCCAAAGATAAATTCGGCTTCTACGGGCGATATTTCGACCCTCACCAAAATCGCATTGTAAAGTATTCTCGCTACGAAAGCGATGGAGGTGCAGCACCATCTCAGATGTCTCAACGCATCTCATATTCCGACTTGCATAGCTTCGAAATAAAAGTTAAGCAAGGCGATACTATCCCAGACAAAAACATCGAACTTCTGCGTTTAACCTTTTCCACAAGTTACAATTTAGCAGCCGATTCCCTTAATCTGTCTGATATTAATATGTCTTTCCGAACTCCTGCAATCGGTGCCTTCGAATTCTCTGGCAATGCAAGTTTCACTGCATACGACGAAGTTAAATTCACACAGGGAAGTTATTCAGGTTATAGAAAAATAAATAAATTCCTTATTGAGCAGGGGAAAGGTTTAGCCCGATTGACCTCGTTTTCAGTTAATTTATCTGGCAGTTTTGCTTCTGAAGGCTTGTCCCACACTACTCCAACATCCTTTTCGGAAGAAACACAACCAGAAAAAGATATAGATACTCTTGACGCTATGCTTGGTGCTCGTTTCCTTTCCAGACATTCTGATCCTGACGCATCTTTTGACTGGTATGGTGATAATTCCCCAGGCGCTCGTCCTTTTGCATTCCCTTGGCTTGTTGGTTATGGATTGAATTTTAATTATAATCAATTCACTATTGATAGAATTGACAGAAGCCTGAACGCCTATCTGACACTTAATCTTCAGCTAACTGAAACCTGGAACATTTCTGCAAATGCCCGCTACGACTTCATTCGCAAAGAATTTCTAACCCCGCAGATTAATCTCAAAAAAGACCTTCATTGCTGGGAGCTGATTCTTAACTGGAACCCAATCGGTTTCAACAGAGGTTTCTACCTGCGTTTCGGAATAAAATCATCTACTCTGCAAGATTTGAAAATCGAAAAGAAGAGTTACCCGTTATTTAGATAATCCCTTCATTTTTCTGTTTCAATGATTGTTTCTTGAAACTTAATACTCTTTTATTGCGTACTATCATTATGATTTTCAGAATATTTGGGAGAAATATATGAGAATTATTGTGTTTTCATTGATTTTGGTTCTTTCATCATTTTCATATGGATATGCTAAACCTTTTGCTATTGAACAAACAACTCAAGTGAATGCAAAAAATAATCCGATCGACGAACTTACAAATGCTGTTTTGGAAAACGACCAAAGTAAAG
>CALGXJ010000116.1 GCA_937936035.1 Eximiradius proteiniborus | reverse complement strand
CCTGATTTAAGCGAATTCCAAATAATCAATAAGTTCAATACTCCTTTTATTCTGAAAGAAAATGAATTGCTGAATATTTCTGTTAGGTTTGAACCTAAAACGCCGGGTGATAAAAGGATTTATGCAAAAATTGTTATTCCCGGCGATACAATTTATGCTGAAATCAAAGGTCGCGGTATCGGCTACGGTTTAACTTCTTTGAGCGATATTGTCGATTTCGGCACTCTTGATATTAATGATTATCGCGATACTACGCTTGTCGGATTTATCCGTAATATCTCCCAAAGTAATATTACAATCGATAGCATTTATTTCGCAGGTCCAACTGATAAATATTTCAAACTTCTCTCTTTTCCTGAAACTCCTTTTGTTCTATCTTCCAACAAGTCTATCGATTTGAACTTAAGGTTTATTCCTTACCATTTGGGTAAAAGTAATGGTGTGATTGCTATTAAGCACAGCGGTTCCCAGGTTCCTCTGTTCATCAACTTATTTGGAAATGCAACCGGTGTTCTTTTTGATAGTCTTCAAATCGAAGTTGGTAATATTTCAGGGGCAAGCGGTAAAATAGTTGAATTACCTGTCAAAATCACTAACCTTTCTGAAAATAAGCTCCTCAAACTTAATAATATTAAAGCAAGCTTATCTTTCAACTCTACTATGCTCGCTCCGATTGGCACTTTTGCTGATGATGTAATAGACTTATATAATAGAACTATTACGTTTGTTATGCCATTCGATGGTCGCCTGTCTGAAAATCGTTTCTCAATTAAGTTCCACGTTGGTACTGGCAATGATACGGTAACCGCTCTGAAGCTATTTAATGTGTATCCAATTGAAGATATTAAAGTTAAATTTATAACCACTGATGGATCTTTCAGATTAATAGATTACTGCAATCAAGGTGGTCCGCGACTTTTCGACCCGATTTCCGGCAATTTTAGATTAGCTCAAAATCGACCTAATCCTTTCACTTTAACAACTACAATAGATTTTGAATTGCTCGAACAAGGTTTTTCCAGCCTGAAAATTTACGACCTTACCGGGCAGTTGATAAAAACCGTTTTCGAAGAATATAAAGAGAAAGGAAAATATTCAGTTATTCTAAATGCCGTCGATATTGCACCAGGTTTGTATTATTACGTTTTAGAGACACCAACTCAGAAATATATCAGAAATATGAGAGTGTTAAAATAATTCACCGGGGCAACTATTATAGTTGCCCGTTTTTTTTATTTAATATTAACGGCTCTCGTGCAATAATTCATCTGTTTTCCAACCTTCATCTCATCTTGAAATATATGTAATTGAGTATATTAAATATTAAAAAAATCTATAAATAAAAAAGGCTACTCGAAAGTAGCCTTTATATAAAAATTATTAAGCAATATTTACATTACTTGCTTTACAATAGCTGCAAAAACTTCTGGTTTATTTGTTGCATAATAAGCCAATACTTTGCGATTGATTACTACGCCTTTTTCTTTAAGTGCGTGTATCAACCTTGAATATGTAGTGCCATGTAATCGGGCTGCGGCATTTATACGAACAATCCACAAGCTGCGGTATTCGCGTTTCTTTAATTTTCTTCCCACGTAAGCGTGGAGCAACCCTTTTTCAATGTGGTTCTTCGCTATTGTCCAGACATTTTTGCGACGCCCCCAGTACCCTTTGGCGAGCTTTAACATTTTTTTACGTCTGGCACGCGAAGCTACTTTGTTTACTGACCTTGGCATAATAAAAACCCTTAATAATTAAACAAAAATAAACGGACTTAGGGAGAGCTTCGATACCCCATTCGTCCAATAAATTAAAGCGCAAGTAAACGTTTTACTCTTGGCTCATCCACTGCCGAAATTAACGTAGTCGAGCGAAGCAATCTCTTGCGTTTTGGAGATTTCTTCGTAAGAATATGCCTGTGATAAGCTCTCTTACGTTTAACCTTGCCGCTTCCTGTGATTTCAAAGCGTTTCTTTGCCGAACCGCTTGCTTTCATTTTTGGCATAATAATCACCCGTAAGCTTTGATAAAAATCGAACTACAAAATTACAATTAATTCTATTATAAAAAAAGAAAATTATTGATTTATTATTTTTCGCGGCACTCGCTTCGTAATTAAAGTCGTTACTTCATACGTGATTGTCCCCGCTAATTCAGCAATTTCATAAACCGATATCTCTTCATCTCCTTGCCTTCCTATTATCACGACTTCGTCCAATGTTGCTACCTCACTATTCCCGATATCGAACATACATTCGTCCATGCAAATTGTTCCAATTTGATTGTATCTTTTCCCTTTTATCAAACACTGCATCTTGTTGCTTAGATTTCTCAGAAGTCCATCGCCGTATCCAATTGGCACAACTGCAACATTTGTATCTTTTTCTGCGATATATTTGAGTGAATATCCAACCGTTTCACCTTTTTTTACCGGTTTAATTAACTGCACCCGCGATTTTAAGCTAAGAACCGGCTTCAAATCCATCTTTTCTGCCAGTCCCTCGGTACTCATTAGTCCGTGCAGCGAAATGCCCGGTCTTACAAGATTGCACGCTTTGCACGGAATATTCACAAGCCCCGCGCTATTAGATAGATGTTTGTATTTAAATTTATATCCTTTGCTTTCAATATATTCAACCGTTCGATTGAATATTCCAATTTGTTCCAAAGCAAATTCTAAGTCATCACTATCAGCAGTGGATAAATGCGAGCAAATCCCAATTATTTCCACATTCTCCAATTTATTTGCATTTTCGATAAATTTTGCTGCTTCCTCTGGTGAAACCCCATCGCGATGCATTCCCGTATCCACAAACAAATGTGCATAGACAACCTTGTTCTGAGCCTTTGCCTTCTCGGAAAATAACCGGGCAATTTCAAAACTCGAAAAAGTTGTTTCTATATTGAATTCCAAATATTTCTCGATTTCATCTTCCTGAGCAGAGACAAGCACAATCATTTTCCCTCTGTCGCCCAACTGACGCACCTCAATTGCTTCATCGACAAACGCAAACCCGAGATATTCAACTCCTTCTTGGCGCAAAACTTTAGCATAATGCTCAATTCCGTGCCCGTAAGCATTTGATTTCACCATTGCTACTATTGATGAATTCGGTGCAAATTTTTTTATCTGGGAAATATTATGGCGAAGGTTGCTCTCGTTTAACTCCGCAACTGTGTATCTCATTTATTTCCTCTTTATGCTCTTTTATTTTATTATTTTGGATATTTCTTTGAATTTTGGATGTTTCGAAGTGTTCGTGATTTCCATTAACACCGACTCGTAAGTCCCCGGAAAAGCACCTTCTCTCAACATCCTCTTCAAGCCATACTTTTTATCAGACAATTTCCTCGACGAGACGCAATCTGCTACAACAAACGGATTAAAGTCATTTGCAATCAAGTCCCTTACCGTTTGCATAACGCAAATATGAGCCTCTATTCCTGTTATTATTACGTTTTTTCTTCTCGATTGGCGAAGAATGTTCAATACTTCGTCGCAACCTAAACAACTAAAAGTATCCTTTTCAATTGGCTTGTAATCGTTACCAAGCACCTCAACCAATCTATCCGCAGTTGTCCCCAGACCCTTAGGATATTGCTCGGTGATGATTATCGGCACTTCTAATAACTTTAAACCACTAATCAATCTTTCATTATTATTTATTAACTCTTCATTTTGATATATAAAAGGCAACAATTTCGATTGAATATCGATTATCAATGCGATTGAATTATCAGGTGTGAGAACCATTTTTATTCTTCTGTTTCTTTCACAAAAGTTTCTAACACTTCGTCCACTGTTTCGTAGAACTCAAACAACTCATCAATTCGAGTGATGTTCATCAAACTGCGGACAAAATCTTTTACACCAGTCAGAATAACAGGTATTGAATAATCTTTCAGTTGTCTGTGAGCAAGCAGCAATGCCCCGAGACCAGAACTATCTATTGCTTCTACCGGCGATAAATCGATTATTAATGCCTCAATATCCGGCTGTGCTACTATCAAAAGCTTCGCTTTCAACTGAGCTGCCACCTGCCCGTCTACATTAGAATTTTTCAAACGGAATATCACAATATTATTCTGGTTTTCTAACGTAAAGTTCATTTTATTCCCTACTATTTTTTATATTTAATATTATTCATATTTTTATTAATTTGTTTAATTATCAATTTATTAATATATGAAATTATTTGAAAAAAACAATATTTTAATCGCAAGATTTAGTTCTATAGGTGATGTAGTCCTCACCACCCCTCTTCTTCGTGCTATCAAAGAGCAAATCCCTGATTCTACAATAACTTATCTTACTACAAATCCTATGGCTTGCCTGCTCGAAGGAAACCCATTTATCGATAAATTGTTCCTTTTCGATAAATCTGACACCAATCGTCAAATTCACATTCTGAAAAAGGATATTCTCCGGGCTAACAACTTCCAAAAATACACTATTGCTATCGATTTGCAAAACAACCTTCGCAGCAATATTATGCTCTCCGGACTTTATGAAAATAAAATAAATTACAATAAATACAGGCTTTATAAACTTTCGCTTGTTCATCTTAAATGGCTTATTCGCAAACCAAAGCACGTTGTCGATAGATACTTCGAGACTCTCGCTCATCTTAACGTTATCAATAAAAATTACAAAAACGAAATTTTTGTTCATAATAAAGAAGTAAGCAAGCAAAAGAACGAAAAATTAATTTTCGGTATTGCTCACGGAGCCCAACACTTTACAAAACAATGGCTTCCCGAATATTTTGCCGAACTAATGAAACTAATCTCATCCCAATATCAGGCTCAATTCTATTTGTTTGGAAACAACAACGAAATCGACAATTCAAATACCATCACAAGCTTGTTTAATGCAAATGTTGAAAATTTCACCGGCAAGCTCTCCCTTTCCGATACTATCAATATAATAAGCGAATGCGACTATTTTATTTCCAACGATACCGGGCTAATGCATATTGCCTCAGCTTTGCAAAAACCAATTTTAGCAATTTTCGGCTCCACTGTTCCTGAACTTGGCTTTACTCCCTATGGTGTCAAAAATATTATTTCGCAAGTGAACTTAAACTGCCGCCCCTGTAGCCATATCGGACGCTCCAACTGTCCCAAAAAACATTTCAACTGTATGAAAAAAGTCACTCCACAACAGGTATTCAGCGATTTACAAAATTTGATCAACAATCAATAATAATATTTTAGAACGTGCAAATTGAATAAAATATAATAATATATTAAACGTAAATTATTTGTTTGTAGAATATTCGCCATTTTGTTATTTTTGCTATAAATAATTGGTAATTATGAAAATAGTTACAACTTTTTTGTATTATTGAGAAATTCAAAAATGCTTTCAAAACCAATAAATCGGCAATTTTTGCTTTTTCTGCTACTCGTATCGCTTAGTTCGTGTTTCCGGTATGATAATTTTACCGCATACTTCAATACATACTACAATGCTAATCGCCTGCTTAAAGAAGCCGAAGAAGAGTTCGAATACCAGGAAGAAAAAAAACGTGTGCTACCTCGTGTTCTGATTCCTGTTCAGCCTGTCAATATTGAGATTCCACGTCGCAGCGGTATGCCCGATTTTTTGCAGGAATTCATCATTAATAGATTTAAACGCCAACCCGTTAACGCTAAACTTGATTCAATCATTATCAAAGGTTCTAAAATCTTAGCATACAAGCCGAAAAGCGATTATGTCGAAGATGTGCTTTACTTGATGGCAAAAACTTATTTTTACCGCGAAGAATGGTTACCCTCGCAAGTAAAATGCAGTGAACTTATAGATAAATTCCCCGATGGCAAGCTATCTCCCGATGCACATTTGTTGCTCGCTTTAAACTTATTGGTTCAGCAGAAATTTTACGCCGGCAGAATAATTCTATCCCGAACAGTTGATATTGCCTGGCAGAAAAAACGTTACGACATACTTTCTGACGCTTTCAGAATTGAAGCTGAACTTGCTCTTTACGAAAACGATTTGCCCTCGGCACTTAAACCATATTTGCAGGCGGTTGCTCAATCAGATAACGAAGAAATGAAAGCTCGCTGGCAACTTGAACTTGCCTCGCTTCTTTTCCGTATGGGCATGTTCGAACGTGCAGAAGTTGAATTTGCCAATGTTCTGAAATATAAACCCGATTACTTGGGCATTTTCGAAGCTCATCTATACAGAGCTGCCTCGCTTATCCGACTTGGAAAAACTGACGAAGCCGAAAAAATTCTCAACCGTCTCGATAACGATGGAAAATTCAGCGAATGGCGTGTTTATGTTCATACTCAAAGAATGCAAATTGCCCGTTATCATAACGACGAAGATAAAATTGCCCAGTTTGAACGCACTGCCGATTCTTTATATAACGTCAATCCTGTTACTTCTGCCTTTGCATACGAACGTGGAATTGATTTCTATCTGAAAAATGATTATTCGAAAGCTCGAATGTATTTCGCCCGCGGTCGTGCCTCGGGAAATGTTCAGAATAATTTTTCCGATGCTATGTACCAACTCCTCAATGCGTGGGATTCCTATCAGACAAAAACAAGAGACGCACTCGCAAGATTGCAACGCGGCGAGCCACTTCAGGACACTTCACGCAAAATCTTAGCTAATGATTTATTCGAACTTGGGCGTGTTCACTCCCGACTTAGAAACATTGATAGCTCTCTCTATTACTATAATATGGCTATGACCGCTTCTCCAGAAAGCGATACTACTTCTGCACGTTATCTTTATGTTGTCTCGTACCATCTGAGAGCTGCTGATTTGAGAACTTCTGATTCTCTGCTTGAAGTGATTGTTGAAAAATATCCAAAAACCGAATACGGCAGAGAAGCAATGAAAATTTTAGGCTACACAAAAGCCTTCGTTCAAGACACTGTCGAGGAAATTTATTCTTCTGGTAGAGATTTGATGAAATTCGGAGATTATAATTTTGCAATTAATCAATTTCAGAGAGTTTATCTGAATTTTCCAAATTCGTTTTTAGCTCCAAGAGCATTATATAATATCGGATGGATATATGAACGTTTCAAATCATTGCCCGATAGTGCTTTAACTTATTATTCCCTGTTAATTGAAAAATATCCGAATTCAGATTATGCAAAAGATGTCAAGCTTAGCGTTGAATATCTTCTCGCTGTTCGCAGTGGAGAACCAATTCCCGAGCATCTTCGCGATCGGGAAAAAACAGTTTTCGAGAAAAAAGATATTCAGCTCCACGACCCAAATTTCAACCCAAATTTGCCTAAGCAAGATAATGTAAAAGACTTGCTCAAACCCGAAAATTTACTGAAAAAAGCTGTTGAAACAATTATCGAGCAACCATCAGAAGAATTCCAGAAATTGAAAAATCTTAAACCGGAAGAACTTGTTCCTTTCCAAAAAAATGAAACTGTGCCAGATAGCACAAAAATTAATTCTGATGTGAAAAAAGAAAAGAAATAGCTATGGCAAAAACCGAAAAGAAAAGAGAATCATTAAAAGCAAAAGTCGAACGTTTAGAAAAACAACTTTCCTGGTATAAATCATTTTTCGATAATGCCTCAGATGCTGTATTTATCGTTCAACCAGAAACCTGGTGCATCCTTGATGCAAACGATTACGCAGCATCTCTTTTGGGCACGTCCCGCGATGAACTTATTGGTTCAACATTACCTCAATTTCGCCGTATTTTTAAATTGTTGCAGAAATCAAGCTCACCAATGGTTCTTAGCGAACTATCTTTGGATACTAATAATGACGAAAGCCTTATGGTTGAAGTAAGTGCACGCTTTGTCCAATATGACGGGAAAAATTTAATTCAGGCAATTGCAAGAGATGTCAGCGAGCAACACGCTCTCACCGATAAGCTAGTACAGGCTGATAAGCTTGTTCTTCTTGGACAACTCTCCGCTGGAGTTGCTCACGAAATAAGAAATCCACTTGCTGCTGTCAATTTAAACCTGCAAATTCTTAAACGCAATATTTCCGAGAATGCTCCGGAATTTGATTATATTAATACCGCATTGCAAGGAGTTGAACGCATTTCCCGAATTGTCGAAGTTACTTTGAATTTCTCACGTCCTACTATCCCAGACGTCAAAGAAGTTAATTTAAATTCGCTTGTTCCAACTACCCTTGAATTAGTTGCCTCTGTTCTGAAACGAAAAGAAATTACAGTTGAATTGCAACTTCAGGATAATTTGCCTCTTGTTGCTGCCGACGAAAAGCAATTGCAGCAAGTTTTCGTCAATCTCATCACAAACTCTGCCGACGCAATAAAAACAAAAGGCAATATTATTATTAAAACTTATGTAGAATCCGGAATAAAACATAATGAAGGCGAGATGGTAGTCGTCTCCATTACCGATAATGGCGTTGGTATTACTCCCGAAGATTTATCCAAAATATTTAATCCGTTCTTTACTCGTAAGCCTGATGGAACGGGTCTTGGACTGCCTATTACTCAAAGAATATTGCATCAACACGGTGGTGTAATCGATGTCGAAAGCAAAGTTGGTGT
>CALGXJ010000115.1 GCA_937936035.1 Eximiradius proteiniborus | reverse complement strand
GTTCGTGTTTCCGGTCAGACTTCGTTGCCAATATATGGTGTAAGGCTCTACCCGCAGGCTCTTCCGCTTTTCTTAACAACTAACTGGTATTGGATGCCCTATCCAAGAACTTCTTCTATGCAACTTACAACAGCAATGTCAAGCATTCTAAACAAAATATTGCAAGTGAAAACCATTACAGGACAAGTCTATCATCCTCCATTTTTCAATACTCTGCAAACTTTGGAGCCGGGAAAAGGTTATATGATAAAAATGACGCAGGGTGCAAGATTTGTGTTCCCACCGAATTCAGCAACAAAATCAGCTGCACCAAGCAATAGTTTTGCTGAACCTTCTGTGTTTGTTCGAAAAAGTCATATTTCCGGTAAAACTGCAGTGCTTCCGATGGAAATTGCCAATATTCAGGATGGCGACGAAGTAGGCGTCTTCACTCGCGATGGATTGCTTGTGGGTTCAAGCGTTTGGCAGGATGGCTTGCGAGGAGTAGTCGTCTGGGGCGACGATGAATTTACACCAGAGAAAGACGGAGCATACGAAGGCGAGGAACTCATTATAAATGTATGGAGCCACAATAATAAAACGATTGGTAATGTTCGGATTGCAGAAACTCGCAATTATTCAACAAGAGAATTATCGCAAACTCTTAACTACGAAACCGACGCAATTCTTTTGTTAAAAGGTGCCGTTGAGTATAAAACTGCTTCGCTTGTGATTACTCCACAGCCAGCTTCGGAAGAACTGTTTATTACATACAGCGATTTTTCGAACGAAACAGTTGAAGTTGCTCTCTACAACCAGAACGGAAGCCTGCTATTGCGTGAAATGCAAAATTCAACCGGTGGTGTTGTGAAACTTGATGTTAGCCAATTACCCATCGGTACGTATTTTGTTACTCTTCGCAGCGGTGCATTCTTTGCCAAAGAAAGGTTTGTTGTTTTCAGATGATTTTTAAATGTTATGATTTGGAAGGCTGCACGATTATTGATGCAGCCTTTTTTATTAGCAACGTTCTAACATCATTCTACAAAGATTTTTCTGAAAGTTTGTGCTATATGATTGGAAACCCTGATTAAATAAATCCCACGATTAAGATTTCCTAGGTTGATTTTTAAGATTTTTCTTTGTTCATCAATAGAATAGTTCAAAGGATAACTGATTTTTTCGCCAATTATGTTAAAAATTTCGATATTCAAATTGTCTATATCAAATTCATCAGGCAAATAAAGTAAAATTTCATTGTTGCGAACAAATGAATATGAATTTTTGCGAATATCTCGATATGATGACGTATTGCAATTTATATGGTCTCCATCTTTTGAAAACAACTCTCCGTTTTCGCACCACCAATCTTGCCAAGCACCGCCTGAGCCAACTTCCCAATTGTTTAAATCAAAGAAATATTGCCCAGTTTGCGTTCCTTTAACGTTATATACCTTGATAGCCTTGTTATCATGATTCCATGATAGTGAATTATTGGGCTGTAATATCTCAGGGAAATTATTTGGAATTTCACAATTTATTTGCAAGAAAAAGGCATTATCATCATAGTTGGGATAATCACCATAGACATAAGCAATTCCATCAGGCCTAATACATATAGCAGTGTACTCTTCGCATGCAATGCCTTTTGCTCTAATGCCGTAATCATTTAATATGCGCGAAAGAAAAGCTATATGACGACCTTTCCTATCAGGATTATCATAATGTGTGTCTGTGATTACATCATTGAGATAATTTAATTTAAGAAATCCATTTTCGATTGTTATGTTTGGGTGAAATGGGTTTGCAAGTGCCTCACTTGATAAAACAGTCCCATTTTTAGCAGAAAAAACGTATTGTCCAATTATAGCCATACCAGCACTCGTTCCACCTATGGCAATATTCTTTTCTACGATAGCTTTGTTTATTAATGTGTCGATTGGAGTATGCTTCCAATAGGTAATATATTTGTATTGATCACCACCTGCAAACCAGATTGCTTCAGCGTTTTTAATTTTACTATGTATGTATTCCTCAAATGAAGCATTTCGGTCGTGGAAAACGATTGTCTCAACGGAATTAATTTTTACCCCAAGTTCTTCATAAAAATATTTGTTGTAGCCATCGGCTCCACTTGTTCGTAATACAAGGACATCACCACCATTAGCTCTTTCGAGAAACCATCGCATCGCATTATCATTTTCTGTGGCGCCTCCCATTAGGCATACACCGCCAAGTGGAATAGCTACTGTATCTTTGCTGTTGCCAGTGAAATATGATGTATAATTTTGAGAAAATAAAAATGATTGAATAAGCAAAACAAAGCAAAAGAATGTAAAAATTATTTTCATATTTTTTTACTTTGAAATATTTATAATATTGCAATATAGCATTACTTAAATAAAAATAAAAATAAGCATTATTCAATTTGCTAATATCTATATTTTAGGTAAGTTTGTATTTAAACTTATGTATTTTCTTAAAAATTGGTGAATTATGAAGCAATCTGTTATCAAACCTGCGAGTAAAACACATAATGTAACTTATGCAATTCGTGATATTATTGTTCTGGCAGAAGAAGTTAAGAAAAGCGGGAAGGAATTGCTTTATCTGAATATCGGCGACCCTAACGTATACGACTTTGTTACTCCAAAGCACGTTATCGAAGCCACCTACAAAGCTATGCTCGAGAACAAAAATGGTTACGCTCCATCGAGTGGTATCAAACCTGCAATTGATGCAATTGTCCGCGACGCTGAACGCAAAGGCATAACAAACATTTTAGATGTATTCATTACAACTGGCGCAAGCGAAGCAATCGAAATTTGTTTGACTGCATTGCTCAATCCAGGTGAAAATTTCCTTATGCCTACTCCCGGCTATCCGCTCTATACAGCAGTGCAAAGCAAGCTCGAACTTGTTCCCAATCCCTACTATCTCGACGAGGCTAACGGCTGGCAGCCCGATATTGAAGATATTAAATCTAAAATCAACGACAAAACACGAGCTATTGTTCTGATTAATCCAAACAACCCAACTGGTTCGATTTGCAAGAAGGAAATATTGCTTCAAATTATCGATCTGGCTCTGGAACACAATTTGGTTATCATTGCCGATGAAATTTATGACAAATTAATATTCGGCGATAAAGAATTTATCTCGATTGCATCTCTTAATCAGGAAGTTGCTTGTATCACATTCTCGGGATTATCAAAAAATTACGTCGCTCCTGGTTTCCGTCTCGGATGGGGCGTTGTCAGTGGCAACCGAGCTGTTCTAAGTGATTATATTGATGCTATCAATAAGCTTTTGCGGGCACGTGTTTCTGCTAATCATCCGGAGCAATATTCGATTATAGCAGCTTTGGACGGCGACCAATCACATCTGACTGATGTAAACAACCGGTTGAAAAACAGGCTCGCTATTACTATGAACAAGCTTGCAACAATTCCGGGTATCTCTCTTGTTCGTCCTGATGGTGCTTTCTATGCTTTCCCATCAATCGATGTCGAAGACGATGCTCATTTTTGCAAAGAACTGCTCAAAGAAACAGGTGTTGTTGTTGTCCCCGGAAGTGGATTCGGACAAAAACCCGGTTCGCACCACTTCCGAATTGTTATTTTGCCACCCGAAGAAGTGCTAAATAAAGCATTTGATCGTATTGCAGAATTTTATGCAAAATACAAATCATAATTAATTTGATTTAAATTGAGGTTTTTTTGAAAATTTTGCAGCTTGCACCTCGCTTTCCGTTTCCTTTGGATGACGGTGGAAAAATTGGTATTGCCAATATTTATATCAATTTGAGCCGTTTAGGATGCGAGGTGCATTTATTTTCCTTCGAAGACGTAAAAATTAGCGACGATGCTCTGGAGCAGGCAAAACAATACGGCAAAGTGTTTGTTTATCCACACATTCCCAAAAATTCTTTGTTTGGTGCTTTTCTTGCTTTTATCACCAACTCTTCATTGTATATAAATAAACATTATTCGGGAAAAGTGCTGGAATATTTATCTGCTCTTTGCGAAACAGAACGCTACGACGTTATCCATTGCGACCATACCGCAATGGCGAGCCTTGGCATCGTGCTAGGTCGCAAGTTCGGCATTCCTGTTGCTCTTCGTTTGCATAACATTGAATTTATGATATGGCAACGTTATGCAGAAAATTTAAGCGACACAAACCCTAAAAAGTTGTTCGTTAGCCAGCAGGCAAGATCGCTAAAAAAAGCCGAAATCAATATTATGTCTGCTGTGGATGTGTGCTTTGCTATTACTGAAGACGAAGCAGCATTAGCCCGAAGCCTTGCGCCGGAGTCAAAGATTGTATGTTCTCCGGTTGGGGTCGATACCGAAAAATTTAGTTACGTTGATATGAGCAATCGCGAAAGCAAAACTCTTGCAATTGCAACAACCTACAAATGGCAACCTAACGTTGACGGTTTGATTTGGTTCATCGAAAAAGTGATGCCGATACTCAAAAATGAATTATCCGCGTTAAAACTAAATCTCTACGGCAAAGGTATGCCCGAAAAATTTAAAAACTACGCTCATCTCGGAGTTTGCCCAATTGGATATGTTCAGGATATAGTTCCTTGCTTGCAGAAAGCTACTTTGTATATTGCCCCGTTGTTTGTGGGAGCGGGTGTTCGTGTGAAAATTCTGGAAGCAATGGCAACTGGCTTGCCTGTTGTTGCAACAGATATTGCAGCTCAAGGTATTTCTGCCGGAAAATCTCAGGGACTTGTTCGTGCAAATTCCCCAGAGGAAACTGCCAAAAGTATTTTAACCTTGCTCAAAAATAAGCAAATGCTCTCAGTGCTTGGCAAATCAGCATCGGAATATATCCAAGCAAATTACAACTGGAAAACTAACGTCAAAATTATGTTTGATGAATACCAAAAAATTATTTCGTCAAAGCGTCTAAATCTGTCATAAATATAAATTGTTCTTTGTTTTTTTAAATGTCAATTAAACTTATTCTTTTTAAAAATATCAATTGCTATCAAAGTTCTGCGTCTATAACAAAATTATTTTTCATTATTTGATTTTTTCATAATATTTACTTATTTTGACATAGTTTATATTATTTTGCGAGCATAAAGATGGAAACAATTCAACTTATTGGCTATCAAACAAGTTCGGGTGAGTATAAGAAATTGCCATTATTTTTGATGAGTGTTTCTGCAGGTATCCCGACACCAGCTGACCAAACAATTGAAAGCGAGATAGACCTCAATGAATTTCTTGTTCAGCATCCTGCCGCAACATTTTTTGCACGTGTCAATGGAGACGCACTACGTCATTTCGGTATTTGTGACGGCGATATTCTAATTGTGGATACAGTGATTGAACCAACCGACGGAAAGCTTGTTCTATCCTCCTTAAGTGGCGAGCTCACAATTAAAATATATCGCAAATTTGGCGATGTGCCTTATTTGCAATCTGCTGATAATCAATTTCTGCCACTCAAAATTGATGGGTACGTTGAATTTATTTTGCTCGGTGTAGTAACAAAAATTATCCATTCTCTGTAATTCGGCATAATAATTGATAATTTAAAATAGTTTTTGTTTTATTTAATGGATTGATGATTTATTATGCGAGCAAAAAAATTACCCGGAATAAAAGAGAAATTTTATTACGAAGCACCTGTCCTTCCAGCTCAATTCAAAGCTGGCAAGCCGGTTGTTGCCGAAAAAATAAATTCCATCGATTTGGTTCGACTGCTACTGCCGAGCAAAGAAAATTATTATATGGTGCAGGTCTCGGGCGAAAGTATGATCGAGGAAAACATTTTCGATGGCGACTTCCTGATTGTCGAGAAAAACAACAAGCCAAAAAACGGCGATATTGTTATTGCATCGCTAAATGGAGAAATGCTTGTAAAAATCTTTCGCTTGATAAACGGGAAAGTGTACCTCTTTTCTGCAAATAAAAGATTTTTCCCGATTCAAATTTTCCCTGATTGGCAGTTCGAAATTCTCGGTGTTGTGCGGCACTGCATTCATAATATGGTGTAGCAATGAAAATTTCCGAAGACACCCGGCGCGTGATAGATTTTTTAGAGGCTTACTCAGAAGAGGGGCTTCGAAAAAGAAATGATTTGGAAGTGCTTTTGGAAATTTCAGCAAGCCGCGGCGATTTCGCTTTTGCCAATAAGCTCATTTTTACCGGCAAAAGCGTTTTCAAACTTTTCAAAACATTCAAAAAATCTGTGAGCAATAATGCCGATGCATTAAAAACCCAGTTAAATTCTTCAATTGAGGAGTTGCGAAGTCTGTTGCTTTTTGCAGTTGAGGATGCAGATGAACAAATCAAAAAACGCTTCGAAGAAACCTACTTTGTTAATACAAACGGGGCTGTGGCTAATTTGATAGATTTATCACACGATTTATCCGTTCTCAAAGACCTCCAGTCGGATAGAAATCAATCAATTAAGCAGCAAAGCAATGACTTGTAGCGAATTCAAAATGCAGTATGCCGGACGCGTTATTTTAGCCTTTGTTACAGACGAAGCCACCCACCTTTTTAAATTCGAAGCCCGATATATCACATTTTTTATGAAACGCTTTATCGACGAAAAGCTTCCTATGTGGCGTCATATGTATTTTTACGAAGTGGATAATCTGAACGTGGAAATAACAGAGAACGGCAAAATTTGCAAATTCGAAGATAAAGCCAAATTCCTGTATCTCTGGGCAAAACGTTTAGACCAGTCGGGTGGTGTTTGCGTTATTCGAAGCACTTTTCTGCCTCCGGATATGTCGCTTCTGGAAGGGAAACGTGCTAAAATGTTCACTTTAAGGTTCAACGAGGATTAGTCTTTCAATATCGTAGTTTTTTTCTTCAAAAATTGTAATATGGCGTAAATAATAATTGCCGAAATCGACAAAAAGAACCAAATATCAAAATGAATAATTGATTGAGTTTTTCCGTATTCCTGTATAAAGTTGAAGATAAATACAATCAGAACAACAGCCACAAATCCGTCTTTTTCTTTTCTCAGCACTTTTTTTATTCTGAATTTATTATCGGGCGGCACCCAATTCCGGAAATTCGGAACAAATGCAGGCACTTTCGATGCCCAGCTTATATATTCATCTCCGAATTTATTTCGCAAAAACATTTCTTCGGCAAACATTATCCTTTCGTAATACAACCAGAAACCCAGGATAAACACAACTACAAACCAAACAGAATTGCTAAGCATAGCAAGCCCGAGCCACATAAAGAAATTACCCAAATAAAGAGGATGCCGGACGAGCGAATATGTTCCTGTTGTATTTAGCCGGTCGGCTATCTGCTCTTCTGTGTTGCGTCCGGAGGTGCGGTCTGGTGTGTGTCCTACAGTATATATACGAATAGCAAAGCCAATCATACTTACAGCGAAGCAGGACAAGATATACCAATCGTCTAATCCAGTAATATTAGGTCTTGCGTGTAATTTATTGAAAATGAAAATGCCCAAAGCAGCTAAAAAGGCAACTACCGGAAGTGTGCTTCTGTATCGGAATAGGAAATTCCCGTGGCGATCAAATTCTTCAATTAATGGCATAGAGACTTTTGAAAAAATTTACATTTACCAATATATGAAAAATAGTGAATATAAAAAATCAAAATTATAGTATTTCTATAATCATAGCCACCGCTTCACCACCGCCGATACAAAGCGAAGCAATGCCGAGCCTTTTGCCGTTTCGACGAAGTGCATAAATAAGCGTTGTGAGAATTCTGGCACCCGATGCACCAATTGGATGCCCAAGCGATACTGCCCCACCATTTACGTTAATTTTTTCTATCGGAATATTCAAAGTTTTCATCGCATAAATTGGCACAACAGCAAATGCTTCGTTTATTTCGAACAAATCAATATCATTTATCTCAAGATTCGACTTTTTCAGAACTTTATTAATTGCAAAAACCGGAGCTGTAGTGAACCATTCGGGTGCACCTGAAAACGACGCATGAGCAACAATTTTTGCCAACGGCTTCAAATTGTAATTCCAAACATAGTTTTCCGATGCGACAACCAAAGCAGCTGCCCCGTCGTCTATTGACGAGGCATTTGCAGCTGTTATAGTCCCATCTTGCTTGAATACTGGCTTTAAGTGTGGTATTTTTTCGAATTTTACTTTCCCCGGTTCTTCATCTTTTTCGATAAAAAGCGATTCTTTTCCAATGGTTGCTTTGATTGGAACAATTTCGTCTGCAAAATAACCATTCGCTTGTGCTTCCAATGCCCGCTTGTAACTTATTACTGCATATTCATCTTGCTCTTGACGTGAGATATTGTGTTCAGCAGCACATTTCTCAGCCAGCAGCCCCATATGCGATTGACTGTAAATGTCCCAAAGCCCGTCGTAAATCATCATATCAATAAGTTCGGAATTGCCCATTTTATATCCCGAACGAGCCTTTTGCAAAAAGTAAGGTGCATTGGTCATTGATTCTTGCCCGCCAGCCACAATTACTTCGGCGTTGCCACAACATATCGCCTGTTCGGCAAGCATTACAGATTTTAGCCCGCTTCCGCATACTTTATTTATGGTGGAGCATTCCACTGAATTCGGTAAATCTGCATAAATTGCTGCTTGCCGGGCTGGTGCCTGCCCCACTCCACCAGTAAGCACATTCCCCATAATCACTTCATTTATGTCCTCTTTCCGGATATTTGATTGCACCACTGCTGCTTTGATTGCCTCGGCACCAAGCTGAGAAGCCGAAAAATTAGATAATCCACCCATAAAGGCACCAATTGGGGTTCTTTTTGCCGAAAGAATATATGCATTCATATAAACCTCAAATTTGACAAATAATTAACTAAAACGAAAAATTATTATAATTATTAGTTTATTGATGCTAATTGTTGAATAATAATTAAAAAATTAAAATAAAATTATTATTAATTAATTTTCAGATTTTTTGATATAAATCAATTATTTTAGTGAATATCTTATTGATATTTTTTGCATAATTTATTAATTTTGATAAACTTATATTTGTGGCGAAGAAGATGGAAAATGTTGTTGAAAAAATCATTAAAGAGGATTTTTTAGAGATCCTTCCCTTTCAAATTGCCCTGATGGACAAAAACTACAAAGTAGTTTGGGCAAATAATCACTTCAAAAAATTCTACGGGGACGACAACATAAACAAAACTTGCTACTCCATCTGCAAAAAAAATCAGTTCCCTTGCCCGTATTGCAAAGTGCCGGAAGTTGTTCGTGGTGGCGAGCCAATGGTTGCCTACGAAGTCCTGACTGATTCGCTGGGAAGGAAGTTTAACTATTCTGTCTTCTTTGTGCCGGTAAAAGATGAGAGTGGAGAAATTACTCATATTCTCGAAATTTCTACTGAACAGAAAGATTTAGGCTGGCAGAAAGAATATAATCTGCTCTTCGATTTAGTTCCTTGTTATATTACTATTATCGATAGAGATTTTTTCATCATCAGAGCAAACGATAAGTTCCGTGAAACTTTTGGCGATAGCAGGAGCAGAACTTGCTACGAAGCCTACAAAAAACGCCGCACTGAATGCCAGAGTTGCCCGGCAGTGATGACATTCGAAGATGGGCAATTCCATACTTCTACTCAAGTTGGTTCCAGTTCCAATGGTGATAAAACTTATTATCTTGTAACCACAGCTCCGATTGCTTCCGACGAAAAAGGCGTCTCGCTTGTGATGGAAATTGCTTTGGACATTACTGAAATAAATAATTTGCAGGAACAACTAAGAATTGCTCACGATTTCTATAATTCTATTATTCAACACTCCTCCGAAGGAATAATTGCATTCGATGCAAAAGGAAAAATTCAAATTATCAACAATGCTTTCCGCAGAATTCTGAACTGGCGCGAAACAAAGAAACCCAGCGTCAATTTTATTAACAAAATTCTTCCTGAAGAATTTTTCCGCAAAACCTATGGCGAAGAAATGCTGATGAAACCTCGTGAAATTGAAATCCAGAATATTGATGGTGCAAAAGTACCTGTTAATTTCTGGGCAATTGAACTACACGACAAGAAAAATTCGCTCGGAAGAGTTGCTTTTATGCAGGATTTGCGTCCTATTAAAGAAGCTGCCTACGAAAAAGATATTTTCCAGCAGGATATCAAAGATAATATTTTTGGTTCGCTCGGCAAAGCTCTGGATATATTGCAGGACGTTGTTGAATTAGAATTCAAAAGGCTTCAGGAAAAAATTGCTAACAAGGACGAAAATGGGATTAACGAATGTCTGGCTCTGCTAAAATTCAAGTTCGAACATACCCGCAAAGTGAAAAACGCTTTTATTGAATTTTCCAAGCGTCATAGAATCCAAAAAGAAAAAATAAATGTGAATAATCTATTGGATGAAATATACAATGATTTCAACGAGGCTGCCGTGCTTCATCATCTTGATTTCTTCATCGAAAAGCCGAAAGAAAATCTGCTCATTGAGTGCAACCCGAAAGGAGTGAAAGCGTGTATTGATATTATGATTCTCAATTCATTAAATGCTCTTTCCAAAGTTGACAACGAGGGATATATTAAGCTGAAAGCTTATCAGGATTTAGGCACTGTGGTTATCGAAGTGCAACACAATGCCTGCCGCAAAGGAATTGCACCACCGGCAAGTGTTATTAAAGAGGATTGCTTTGGGGTAAGCACTGCCGAATCTATTTTAAAAGAAAATCACGGAGTTATTGATATTATTTCGAGAAGTGGAGTTTGCACTTTTAAGATAAAGCTTCCGAAATAGTTCAAAGCCATCTGTATAATTCTGAATATAGCGAATACCCATATTTCGAAAAACTATCGAAATACCCCGTAAACCACTGAAAAAGTTTCACTCCGCTTTGCTGCGATTGGATGATATCTATTGCAGAGCTTATTCCACCAGTGCGAACAATATAGAACTCTTTACTTATGTTTTTTCTCTTTAAATATTCCGCTGCGTATTTGCTTTTTTCGAAAGAATTCTGTTTGAGCAGTTTCCCACTTAATCCACCACCAAAGGTTGTAGTAAAGTAATCGTAATTTTTTATATCTTGAATATTTAAGAATTTCCTGTAGTAATCATATCTTGTAGATGTGTTGCCAATATTTATTCCATCATATCCAAGTTCAATAAGCAAATCAATCAAAGCCGGAATTGCATCTGCTTCAATATCATTCGAAAATTTTACAATAACAGGCAAGTTGCGTTTGCGTTTTTTCAGATATTTCTCTGAAATAAACACTAATCTGCTTGAAATATCGGAATCAATAATATTATGTGTTGAACTATGATGCTCAACATTTGGGCAACTTTCGTTGAGCTCTATGAAATCTACCTTGGCTCTGTCGTATAGCTCAAATCCTTCGAGAATTCCGCTGAGAATTTCATTTGGATTCATTCCCACGTCTGCAGCAATCGAAGCTCCAACAGAACAACCTTTTTGCTTCTGTATTTGAGACAACCTTTTTGCAACTGCCGGGTGTCCTTCGTTTGGGAGTCCCATCCAGTTAGAGGCACTCTCTGTTTCTGCATACGGAACAAATGGATGCAAAATTCCATTTTTTATGTTTCCCGAACGTGGTTTGCTTGTGGTTGTTCCTGCCAGAAAAGCACCGGCTCCCTGCTTATAGACTGTATCATAGCCAACCCCTTTTTTGAACATACCTGCTGCATTAAAAATTGGGGAGCGGAATTCAATGTCCCATAAAGTTTGCTTTAAGTTTTCTGGCGGAACAGTTTGCTCAAAGTTCAAATTTGTTTCAAATGCTTTAAGAAATAATTTTCGAGAATACGAATATAGAAAAACTGGCACTACCGAAGGAAACTTCAAGATTTGCTTTCTGATAATGCTATCGAAACGAGCTGCAAATTCAATGAAATTCAATTCTTTGCTCCATTATAGTTCTTTGCGAAGCCGGGCAACAGGAATTTTAAGTTGTTCGCGATATTTTGCTACTGTTCGGCGAGCAACGTTATAGCCGCGTTCTTTGAGCAAATCGCTAATTTTATCGTCGCTGTAAGGTTTATCTTTGGGTTCTTGCTCGATAATATTTTTAATTTCTTCTTTGATAACAGTTGTTGAAACTTCTTCGCCTTCGTCATTTGGCAAAGATTCCGAAAAGAAGAACTTCAGTTCAAAAGTGCCAAACTGCGTTTGAACGTATTTACCGTTTACTATTCGGCAAACAGTGGAAATATCCAGACCTGTGGCTTCGGCAACATCTTTGTAAATCAAAGGTTTCAAAGCCGAAATTCCGTAGTCGAAAAATTCCCGCTGATGGTGAGCAATTGCTGTCATTACTTTTAGCATAGTTGCTTTTCTCTGACGAATTGCCTGAATTAAAAACTTTGCGTCTTCATACTTTGAGCGTATCCACTCACGGGTTTCTTTATTTACTTTTTGGGATTTTATTTCTCTGCGCAGTCTTTCATAAGCAGACGAAAGCCTGATTTGTGGCATATTCCCATCATTAACGATTATTGTAAGCTCGCCGTTGTCGTCTTTGACAACAATGAAATCAGGAATCACGGTGTTCATCTCTACAATATTGTCGCCACCACCGGGTTTTGGATTCAGTCGCTTAATGATGTCGAGCGCGGCTTTTAGTTGCTCTTCTGTGATTTCGAATTGCTTAAGTAGAACGTGATAGTGTTTCTTGGCAAAAGCGTCATATCCATCCCGCAAAATATCAATTGCAAGTTTTTGAGTATCGTTTGGATTTTGGATATGCTCTAACTGCGACAGCAAACACTCCTGAATTGTGCGGGAGCCTATTGCCGGCGGGTCGAGCGATTGGATAAGCTTCAGAATTTTTTCTGCTTGTTGAATATTTACCTGTTTTAGAATTCTTTCGCCATTATTTTCATTTTTTTTCTGTAAGAACTTTTTGTAAAGTTCCATTTTTGGTATGTTTTTGGCGATTTCAGGATGAGCGTTTATAACGTTTGATAGCAACTGAGCGGCTTCTTCGCCAAGCGCATACATTCGGGCGGGGTTTTCCTTGTAGTAATCTATTGGTTTATTGTTCTTTCTCTCGAATTCACGTTTTTGTATTTCAAAATTATGATTAGCGATAAATGAATTTGTTTCATCCACAATTTCCTGAATCTCGCGCCGCAGGTAACCATCGTCGTCTATGTTTCCTAAGATATGCGAACCTAATAATAATTCTTCTTCTGTTAAATTCAGCACACGCAATTGCTGAAACAAATCTTCAATAACAGATGTAGGTGTATTTATCTGGTATGGTTCATAATCTTCGTATTCATCGTAATCGTCGCCTGATTTTCGGGAAACTTCGCTTTCGTCCTGCCAAATCGCCTCGTAGTATTCAAATGGGTCTCGCTCGTCAATCATCAACTCTTTTCCTACTCCATCAAATTCACCATCGTCTTCACTACTTCCCGACTCTTCGCCGGAAATAGTTTCAGTAATAATTGGCTCTGCATAATTTACCTCTTCGCTGGAGAATAAATCAATTTCTTCGCCGTCTAATAAATCGTCTATTTCCGATATTTCTTCGAGCATTGGGTTCGATTCAATTTCCTGACGTATCTGTTGCTCAAATTGCAAAACCGGCAACTGCAACAATTTCAGATACTGAATTTGCTGAGGTGTGAGTGTCTGCGATAAAGTAGTTTTTAAATCTATCGATAATTTCATATAAGCATATGTTTATGATACATCAGTTATAAATAATTAACGAATTTAGTTTAAATATTATTTTTGCAATTGTTGCAGAAATCCACAAAATGGCATAATTTTTCCTTTCCGAGAAGTCTTTCGAGTGGCTCAGTTAAAAAATCAATCATAGAAATTTTCCTGCTTTTTCCGGTTTCAAGTGCTGGTTCGCATTCTTCGATTTTTTCGTAATACATATATTTCCCGCCGAAATTGCCGACACGAATAGGGAAGAGGTGGCACGAAAGAGGTTTTTTGAAGTTAGTTTTGCCTTCGTTGTATGCTTTTTCGAGTGCACAGAGAGCAATATCGCCGTCGTAATAGAC
>CALGXJ010000114.1 GCA_937936035.1 Eximiradius proteiniborus | reverse complement strand
GCTGAGATTTCACGTTTTATGCAACGATAAAATATATATCAGCTAATACCGACTTAGGAAGCAATCCCAATGAGGATATTTTATAAAATATTGAAACTCGTGCAGCGTGAATCTCAAAATTCAAGGGCCTTTGTGACCTTCCAGCGTTTTTACAGGACTTTTCAAGGATTTTCCAGGATGATTCAGAACCTCAAAATTCAAGGGTTTTCAAGGGGCGCGGAAACCCTGTGCATTGTACAAAAGTCGTAGCTGGTACGCTCGTATTTATTACAAATGGATTGGCGCATTGAACAAATGATCGATGCTTCAATTCTAAAAAATTATGATCATAATTATCACTTCGGGTTCACCGAAAGTGTCCTCCTACAAGATTTCACGTTCTGCTGACTGCCCAAGAATGGTACATCGGAAAGAAATTTCATGACTTTACTTCTTTCGACAAAGACAACATTACACAACAAAAAGTTAAAAATTAAAGATCAAGAGCAAAATAACCCTTGTCCGTTCTGTCTTTTATGTACAATGTATTATTTATATATCGCTTTCGCGGTTAACAATGATCAATTTCGAGGGCACGTAGTGCCCGAGAAATTGTATCATTGTTGACCAAGAAAGCGATATATTAATGCATTGTAACTACATTTAATAGATATTTCCAGATTAAAATAAAAGAATATCGTTATGAATTGAAATCTATTGCATTTCCATTCATATCTCTTGATTTTTTCCCACTGGCTATTTAATCATAATGACATAGAAGTAGACCTATAACTTCGATTGTATTCCATTCAAATTTCATAATGTAGACAATTCGGCATACGTTGATACCATTTCGACTGCAGCTAAGGTGAAAATAGGCCAATGTCTTTGCTCAACTTTAAGAACGTTCCAGGACATGAAATATGTGGACTAGACGGAGAAACATTGGAATGGTTGACCAACATTTCCAATGAAAGATATGTACATGAACTTGGGACAATTTTCGATGAGAATCTCGATGCAATGGAATTTCCCTTTCAAGATATTCAAGGATTGCCAGCTGATATAGAACAGGAGTTGGACAAAATGGAAAATGATTCGATACCACCATCATCAAAGATTCAGATGAAATCCCATTCCAATAAATTTCGTAACTTTTTGAAAGAAAACAGTCTGGATGAAAACTTTGAAAATTTGCCAGAAATAATTTTATGCAAATATCTTAGATTCTTTTATTCCAAACTGGAAACGATTAATGGAGAACCATATGCACCAGCCTCTCTCATATGCATACGAGCTGGACTCCAACGCTATTTATCCTCAATGCATAGAGAAGTCAACATCGTTAGTGGAGACAAATTTGGTCCTGCCAATCGCATGCTTAAGGCAATGGTTGGAAAGTATCTGTCTTCAAAGAAAAGTAAGCCTGAAGAGAAATACCCTCCTATTGAAGAGGAGGATATGATTAAAATAAGATCAGCCTTCACGAGAGCAACGCCTTCCCGTCTTCAGCAGGAGTTCATTTTCAACTGCCTCTTTTATTTCGGCCTTCGAGGACGAGAAACACTCAAGCAGCTCGACAAAGATTCTATTGAATTAGCTACAGATGGTCAAGATAGACGATATTTGCGTCTAAGAAGTAGTATTCTGTCAAAGAATTGCAAGGCAAGTTTGTCATCCAAAGAATTTGAGAGCGCAAAGAAGGTTCGTGTATATGAATGTGTTGAGAGAAAATGTGAATGCCCAGTGGAATGTTATATCGTGTACATGGATAAGCTGCCCTCGGAAAACCAGTCACTGTTCCCCAAACCCCTTGCGAAAGCTTCTGAGAGAGCCTGGTTTTGTTCGAAGAAGGTTCTTGGGAAAAACCTTTTGGGGAACTTACTGGCTGACATATCACAAGAATTTGGTTTATCAAAAAAATACACAAACCATTGTGTGAGAGTGACAACTGTGCAAGTTTTGAAAGAACAAGGCTACAAGAATGAAGATATTGCGCTGGTAACGGGTCATAAGAATCCTAATTCTGTTCAACACTACGTGAAACGGCGTCGGGATGACAGTTATTTCCATCAATCAAAAGCTCTCCAAAGTGGATCATCTGCAACAGTTAGCCAAAAGGTTATTCCAGTCGGAAAATCAGGAAAAATTGTCGTAAATGAAGACAAAAGGGGAAGTGACGTGGAAGTCCTTTCAAATTGTCAGACGTCAATTACGTTCTCCGGACAGTTCCAAAATTGTAAATTCAACATCCAGCAATGACATTTTTGTGCATTAATTTTGTGCTGTTATTTAGTTGTTATATCGTTGTTATAGGGTGAATTTCGTGACCCATATGTTAGACCCATCCTTATAAGCTTGTGATTTTTAACATCTCATTTTCAGTGAAAATGCAAAGTTTTATTGTTGCTTTCTATATCTCATTGTTGCCCTGTAGTTTGATCATTGTTCACCAGAAAATGAAGAAATAGGAGTGAACAATGAAATCTATGCCCGCAAATAGATTGCTGACTAGGAAATGTAGTTACAATGATGAATTCTCTTTGGAAACAAACGGAGGATCACTTTCTCGCTATTTTTAACAGTGAACGGAGTTCAGTAACACTTATTTGGTCTTCGTCGTCACTGTTGATTGGACTTTGAGATGGTTGAGAAGAAGGCACATG
>CALGXJ010000113.1 GCA_937936035.1 Eximiradius proteiniborus | reverse complement strand
GTTCTCAGCCGACTTTCAGTTGCTTTAGAATTGGAAGAAACTCTACACAAACCTTATCCGTGTTATGTGCGAGTGCCTGAAGATATTGAAGAGAAGTGTTACAATTTTGACAGAACTTGGCTGGACACACTTGAAACAAGTGAACCCGATGAAGATGGAAAATATCTTTATCAATCAATAGGAAAATTATTTTTGGTAAAGTTTGGCAACAGACCATTTGACCCAGTTTGGCCAGTTGATATTGCTGAATGGCAACTTTCAGAAGCAGATAAAATAATCGGACAACTTACGAGAGATGCACAACCCGGATTTCCGATTCCTGATTTTCCAATGTGTGTACAAAAAGCACACGACTTTGCAAAAGTGAACGGTCTTGAAGTTGATATTCTACAAGACATTTTATTTGAAGGTATCACACAGAATTTAACACCAGAGGAAAAAGAAAAAGTTTTACGAATGAAATACTTAGGACAAAATTTAACCAACATAAGATATAGAAATGCCTGAATTATTTTCAAAATCAAAATTGATGGGAACCTTTAAAGGTTTCAGCGAAAAGGGATTTGAGTTTGCTGCCGAAATTGTTACACCCTACAATTCCGAAATGCAGGACAGACCACAACTTGGACAGTTTCTATTGATACAACTTGGCACACCTGAAGAAGCATCGTTGGGAAGAATCACCAAGTTTGTTCCTTCGGGATTGCTTGCTTCCGCAGAGGGAGAAGATTACATAAATACAATGCAAGAACGGGAACAAGATGTTCCTGAAGATTTGAAAAAGCAAAAACTGAAATACAAAGTTCAAATTAAACTTTTGGGAGCAGTAAAAAACGTGAAAGTCAAACAGACGGTTGAAGGAAAAGAAAAAGAATT
Source organism: Eximiradius proteiniborus (assembly GCA_937936035.1). Lineage (GTDB taxonomy): Bacteria > Bacteroidota > Ignavibacteria > Kapaibacteriales > UBA2268 > JAKIZO01. The sequence continues at coordinate 2,495 of CALGXJ010000113.1, read as the reverse complement.
TGAAAAAATAATTTTCGTTCCATCACAAAGACGATTGCCACATTTAGGAGCAAAGGTTGCTTTACCAAGCGACAGCGTGTTAAAGGAACTATGCACTTTAAGTGGAGGCGTTACAGATTTGGGTGATTATGTCTTAGGAGAATTTGTTTATTCCGGGAAAACATCAATACCAGAAGAGGTAATGCGGCATATAACCCCTGAACTTAAAGTAACCTTTAACATTAACAATCTTGTATCAAAGCGTTCTGTTGTTTTCGCAAGAGCCGGTTACGGAAAATCAAATCTCATTAAATTTTTAACTAGCGAATTGTATCGTGATGGAGTTCCGAAAACTGAAGGCGGAAAAAGTGTTGGAGTTTTAATTTTTGATGCTGATGGGGAATATTTTTGGCCAGATAATATCAAGAACAGACCCGGATTGTGCGATGTTCCTCAATTGAAAAATAATATCATGGTTTTTACGAATCGATTGAATGACAGAGCACCTAAGTATTACGGTAGTTGGAAAGCAGGGGAAGTTCGATTAGATATAAGAAACTTACCTGCTAGAGATGTTATCGGAATTGCAGTTTCATCAGAGCGACAAGAGCAACAAAATATTTTGAAACTGAAAGGTGTTTCAGAAACCAACTGGAGACAATTGATTGACATAATAAAATTAAAGGGCTATCAAGCAACCGATGAAGAAATTGGCAACCTTATAGGATATTCAGGTGACCAAATCAGAAATAATATAGGAGAAATAAATGCTGCAAGAAGTAACCTAAATAATATTGTTAAACTATTACACGACCCTGAGAGTATGTTAATTGATGGAACAATTGAAGCATTAAAGGAAGGCAAATGTGTAGTCATTGACATAAGCATGCTAAGTTCTACCGCTGGCTACAACATTGCAGGACTCTTAATGAGAAAAATATTTTCATACAATCAAGAAAATTTTACAGGGGGAAGTTCACCTATACCTGTGATATCTGTAATTGAAGAAGCACAAAGTGTTTTGGGGCGAAATCTTGAAGAATCAAGTCCGTTTGTTGAGTGGGTGAAGGAAGGTAGAAAATATGAATTGGGCGCAATCTTGGTTACACAACAACCCGGCTCCATGGCTCCTGAATTATTGAGCCAAGCGGATAACTGGTTTTGTTTCCATTTGCTCTCAGAAGGAGATGCAGGCACATTAGGAAAATACAACTCTCATTATTCACACGATATTCTTGCTCACTTGATTGGTGAACCTATTCAGGGGAATTGTTACATGTGGAGTGCTCCTAAACAACCATTTGTTCTTCCGGTAAGAATCAGAGATTTTGAATTATTGTATAAAGAGAACATCGTTAACAATAAAGAGGAACCTGAATATCCCGATTCGTCTGCTAAGAAAATATTAGAAAAATACCATGAGAGGATTCAGCAGTTAGCAAGTGCTTTAAAAGAAAAACTCATTGAGAAAAAAGCAGGACTATCTTCTATGAAATTTGAAGATGATTTTTTTGGAATCTACGATGGACAACTTTATTTTTTAATCAAGGAAATTAAGGAGGGCTTCCCCGAAGAATTTAGAAGTGAAAATGAACTCAAGCCAATATTATTAAAACACATTCTGGGCATCGAACCAACTATTCGGAAAGCAAAACACCCTGAAAAGAAGAAAGAGGTTGATTATTTCTGCGCACCAACAACTAATTGGTCAAAAATTAGCAAAGTATGAGTTTGAAATTTGAATTTACTGAAGAAACAATTATCAAAAAAAAGGAAGTTGTTGAATTTTCTTTAAAGGGAAAATCACACAAACAACGAGTAAAACTTTTAATTCTTCGTGACCTGATGAATCTTGATTGGGATATAAAATTCGGGAAGAAAAAAATTGAAGTGTTCCCACCCGAAGCGTATGACAAAGAAACCATCAGGCAAGCAATGGCAATTAAACGTAATGAAATAATAAACGCTAACAGAAAATGGATTGACAAGAACATTGACTTCGCAAGAAAAAATTTAACAAACGGTTACGATGTGATGTGTTCTGATATTGACCCTGTAATTGAAGTTTGCGAAACATCCAAGCAACATGCGTTGTTTAGAATGTATCGTTACTATTGGAGCTCGCCATACAGCGACTATGTAGGAAGAAGGATAAAACTTCTAATTCGTGATAGAGCATTACCAAACAAACCTGTAATTGGAATTGCAGCTCTGGGTAGTCCTATCATTCACATTCCAGAACGAGACGAATTCATAGGTTGGGATAAGAACACACGAACAAAGAATCTTATTTACACAATGGATGCTTTTGTAATTGGAGCATTGCCACCTTACAATTATTTGCTTGGAGGTAAATTGATTTCGCTTTTACTTGCTTCAAACGAAGTGAGAAAAATTTATCACAACAAATACAAAGGCAAGGTAACGATTATTGACAAACGTGTAGCAAATTCACTTGTCGGAATTTTTACGACAAGTTTATACGGTAAGAGTTCTCAATACAACCGTTTGAAGTA
>CALGXJ010000112.1 GCA_937936035.1 Eximiradius proteiniborus | reverse complement strand
AATAAGTTCTCACTTCATTTCTGACGTCTATTTGTAAATATTTGAAATTAAAATGACATATAAAATTACTTATAAAAACAACTATTTCTTTTGATAAAAATAGGAGGATTTGTGAGAAAATTTCTTGGTGTTTTAGCTTTTGTAGTCTTTATTCTACCAATCAATGTCATAAGCAGTATATACTATTCTGCGGGCATTAATTACCTTATTCCTACTGAAAAGTTGAAAGATAAAAACAAAAATTCAGTAGGTTTTAAGCTCGAGGTAATGAACAAAAATTATTGCCGCTTATGGTATGGTTTGAGAATTGACCATTTTAACCTTAAAAAGAAAGACCAGGTTAGTTATTTCAAAAAAGAAACACTTATTTCACCTGTAGTAAAGTATTCACCGTTTGTTCGAGATTGCTTCGATAACAAGCTCCTTCCTTATATCGAAGGGCAAATAAATATGAGTTCCATTTCAGGCACAGATAATCTTTCGAAGCTCGGTTTAGGTGGTGGATTGGGACTTGGCATTGCCTATAATTTCAAACTTTTTAAAAAATGTTGGATGATTGATGCTGAAGCTCTTTATTCAGCCCCAAATTTTATTTACAGAGCCGATAAACGTGATAACCTTAAATCTATTAATTGTGGATTATCTTTGAGTGTAAGCCTATGAAAAATAACTTACTTACTATGCCAATTATGAGCATTGCTTTTCTAATGCTTTTCTCTTGCTCTGCTAAGGTTTCCTGGGACGACGCTGTTAGAATTAAACAAGATTCAGCTTATAAATACATTGCTCATCCGAAAACTAAAAATTTCCGTTCCGGTTCTACTCTTCGCGGAGATGTTAAAAAAATCGAAGTTATTGGCTATCCTGATTCCTGCCCAATGAATAACTGGGTATATAAAAGTTTTGTAGTTTTTGTTGATTCTTCTGTCAAAAAAAGAAACTTCAAGGAACGTATCCCTCTGGAAGATATTGATTTAATTGGACAAAAAGTAAAGCTTCCTCAAAATCAATACGGAAACATTAATTATTTCGAAAATTACAACGACCCTCTTCTGCCAAGAATGCTCAGAGAAGTACCTGTTGATACTCTATATAGAGATACTTGTTCCACACCTTGCAATTGCAAACCTCTTACTGTTGATTTTGATTTAGATCTTGAAGTTCCTTGCTTGCTATGTATTGAATGCCCCGATAGAGAGCTTCAGAAGTATTTCCTCGAAATTAAGCCAGGTTATTCTATCTACAATGATTTTAATGCCTTTTCAAAGAAAATTGGTCGAGATGATTGGACTGCCGATATTGCTTTCGGCCTCCGATTTGGCAGCTCCCGCAGATGGGGGATAGGACTTATTGCTTCAACAGGTGTTCGCACATTCAATCAATTCGATAGTTCCCTCTCACGTAGATTTTCTGTAAATCTATATGGTAGATATGAACTTGTAAGAGACCGATTTACCAGAAGTATAAATATTTCTGATACTTCAGTTACTGAAACTCCTGAAATGTTTACCTACGATACCATTGTTGTTCCCAAAAGTTGCGAGTGTCCAGAAGAAGGTGATTCTTTGATAATTATCCAGAAAATTAACCCAAGTTATCTTGTTGAAGTAAAAAATCGCCAAATTGTTGAAGAATACGAAAAAAGACCTTGCTTTGTGCCTTTCGTTTATGGTTTGTTTGGTCTTAGCGTCGATAAATTTTCTGTCGAATTAATGCAACTAAGCTTCAATAATGATTGCAAAAAGAAAGTCGATGCAAAAGCACCCGATTTAGATATTTCTCTACCTTTGAATTTTGGCTTCGGTATCGGATTTGAAGTCCCGATTTCCCGAAAAATCGACTTTTCTACTGATTTGGGCTTTCGTTCAATTTCTTATGCAGACAAAACTAACAATTTGTCATTTGTTTCACCTACTCGCAAACGCATTAATTCTTTAATTTTTAGAATCGGAATAACAATATAAAGGGGATTATCATGAAAAATAAATTAATTTTGTTGTTGGAATTAGTTTTTAGTTTTCTGCTTGCGTCTTGCAACGATTGCCCTCTCGAAAATGCAGATCCTGTTACAATTTGCCAAACAAGAATTGTTACTATCGAGCAATTTAATTCTAATTTCACAATTGTCACTGACCCGAATACTGGTCAAGAACAGACTATTTTAGATCCAGATTATAATATTGGCACATACGAATTCCCAATTAATGCTAATTCTACCGGAAGCTTTCCTAATGATAGTCGTTTTGTCAATAAAGTGCAAATTCCAGTTGTTTCTCTCCCTTTTGTTGTAGATAACCAAATCTACTATGCCGGTATTGTGGACAATTATCCAATCAATAGCGAACTCCCCGGTGATATTCTTGTTCGTAATGTCAATGCTACTTCTCAAACAGCCACGTTAAGAATTTTTGGAAGCATAGACCAAATCGACCAGAATTATTTAAATGAAGATGCCCAGGCTTTCTGCAATTATGTTAATAGTATTTTGCCAACAATAGTTCAGTCCTTCGCCAGCTACAATGCCTCTAATCGTTTTGGGCAGAACCAGCCCGGTGCTTCCCTCGTTCGCTTCAATTCTGCAAATATTGTTGTAATTGACCAAAACGGGAGAATAGTTGGAACAGTTGGTGCCCCTAACGTTCCTACTCCACCTGCAAATATTATTAACGACCTCCGTTCACAAGCCGCTTCTCGTATAGCTGTGGATTTGACTGTCGTACCTGGAAATGTTTATACTTACATCGCAAAAAATGGAAAACGCTTTGTGTTCTTTGTTAGTGAAATTCGCCAAACTAACGTTCCACCTAACAGAAAACGCGTTACTATTATGTTTTATCCTTTGGATAAATAGGAGAGAAAATTTATGAAGAACAATATATTTATTTGGTTATTTTTAGCTTTTATTGCTTTTTCTTGTAGTTCGCCAAAATACTATATTTTGCCAAAGGGCAATCTCGATTTATTGCGGCAATCAAGTCCGTCCGATTCTATCAATTCTGCGTTTGATGAAATCGCACCATATCAACGTGTTCTCGAAACAAACTGTTTAAGTGCATATCGCAAAGAAAGTTCGAATTTATATATTGAACCTTCTACTACAAGAATAAAACCATCTAAGTCATTTTTCCGCGATTTGTTAGGAGATGATTTTGTTACAAAAAACAAAAGAGTTATCGACTATCTTACAAAACAACTTGAAAGCGTTTCTTTTCTAACCAATACGAGTGGTTTTGTCTCTCTTGCTCACGGTCCTGATGCAAATTACACCCGTATTATGGAGCTTCCTTTTGTTGGATATGTTGGTGGAAGTGACATTTATTTCTTTCAACAAGAAGACGGTCGCTACGTTTTTCGTTCTTTGCCCGAACCTATCAATTCAGCTTTCTGGGATTCCCATCCTTGGGTTGGTATGGATTCCCTTTGTAATTTAGTTCTCATCTGGGCTTCCGATAGAGACAATCCTTATTCCGTTGTTACTTCTCTTGATAAGCAAATCATCAAAAAAGGAA
>CALGXJ010000111.1 GCA_937936035.1 Eximiradius proteiniborus | reverse complement strand
TTAAGATTCGCAAAATCAAGTCTATCGAAAGTGCCTCTAGAGTCTAAATTAAGTTGTCGCACAGCGAGAAGTTCCCAATCTTCGCCATTAGGGCCGGGGAATTTTTGGCCGGGTTGCATCTTGAGAAAATCTATATTATTCTTTCTGATATATTCGTCGGTTTGAAACAACGGAGCGCTTGTTGGGTCCTGACTGCTACTGTAAAAGATTTGATATTGGATCTCAGCAACATTAGCAAGTTCGACAAGTTTTTGCAAGCGTTCGACGTGCTCTTTGTCGGATTCGCCCTCGCGTCTTTTAAGAGCTGTTGTAACATCAGTAACCCCAACTTCCACACTATAACGACGATAAGATTTGATGTCGGAGCCAATCATTTCACGCATATTGATGCCGGGAGGAGTTATGGTAATTTCGTCTTGTGGACGAGTGTTAATTCCTTCGGTACCGGCACCGGATTGAAGTTGAGTAAGAATACTTTCCACAATTTTCATTGTTTCTTGTTGTTTTTTGTGGAGATGCTCTTCTGCTTCGTCACGTTCAACGATGATAATCAGAAGTTCCAATACAACGGCAAGATAAAGTACGAAATATACTTTCCCTGCTCCGCCGCCTTTTGACATACTAAATACCCTCCAAATTTATAGATTTTTCAAAATGTCTAAAATATTGTAGTGTAAAATACGACATATTTCAAATATTACTAAACAACTTATTAACGTATTTTTAAAAATCTAACAAAAAATATGTTAATTGCAAAATATATTTTCTCTATGTTGATATTTATTTTAATTAATTTTATTTAAGATGCAGACATTGGATAATGAATTCGTAAGAATAATACTTAATTCTGAAAAGCCATCGGAATTTTTCGAATACTTAAAAAAAAATAATAAATTAGGTTCATTCTCTGAATTATATTATTTGGTTGTAACCTGTCAGGATGCGGCATGGCATCCCGAAGGGAGTGTGTGGACGCATACATTAATGGTAATCGATGTAGCAGCTGAATTCAGAAAAACCTACCAATCGGAAAAAGAGGCTTTAGCGTTTATGCTTGGAGCATTATGCCACGATTTCGGCAAACCATACACAACAATAATGAAACAAGGAAGAATAAAAAGTCCATTACACGATTTGATGGGATTGCCTCCGACAAAGTCGTTTCTCAACAAATTGAATTTAGATGAGTTTTTCCCGGATGTTTCGGCGTATATATTGGAGCATCTGAAGCCGATACAGTTGTATAAAAACAAAGAAAACGTTTCTGATTCAGCAATTATGAGGCTAAGCAAGCGAATAAATATATATGATTTGTATAAGCTTAGTGCATCGGATCACTGGGGACGTGCCGACGAAGAAGCTACTAAGCGAATTCATCCAGCAGGCGAATGGCTACTTGAGAGATACAAAGGCATATTAGCCAAAGAAAAGGCGTTTAGTGAGATGCCTGCTTGATGAAGCTTAAATAATCAACAGGCAAATCAGCATAGAGATACATAGCCACAGCAATAGCTGCAATACATTTTTTGAAGTCCTGAGCTACAATTTTGTCGAAAGTATCCCATTCGGAGTGATGATAACGGAAATAGTTGCCTTCGCTTTCAGTCCATAGGCTCATTGCGGGCACACCTGTACGCACCATTGGGTCTATATCCACTCCCCCACCACCTCTGACAACCGAGATAGAATCGATTTTCTGCAAGAGAGGTTCGAAAAACTTAACAATCGAGAAAATAGTATCAGGACCTGAGAAGCCAATTTTGGAAGGGCGGAAGCAACCGGCATCGAGTTCGAACATAAGAGAATGAGGAAGATGAGAGTGCTGATCGCGGTATGCTTTGCCACCACGGACACCGTTTTCTTCATTTGCCCACATAACTATGCGAAGAGTGCGACGCGGTCGAAGCCCAGCATTTTTGATGTATTTTACAGCTGCCCACGTAGCAACACATCCGCAAGCATCATCGTGAGCACCAGTGCCAACATCCCAGGAATCAATATGTCCACCTAAGGCAATAAATTCATTTGGATGTTCCAATCCGACAAGTTCACCACGTAAGTTCCAGGAAAGAAAGTCAGGCAAAGTTTCATTGAGTAAAGTAAGCCGCAAGCGTGGAGTAATGCCACGATTTTGCAATCTATGCAGTAATTCGGCATCTTCGGAGTTTAGTGTGCCGTGAGGAATTTTATTGACATCATCGTTGTAAATCATCATTCCAGTATGAAGCGAGTTGTTTTGTGGTGTAACCGACCGGGCAAGACTCGCAACTGCCCCAACTTCTGCTGCATTAATAGCACCACGAAACCGGAATGGAACAGCCTGAGAGTAGCTAACGAAAGGAACATTATATACAACAATTTTTCCCTTTGCTAATGAAGCTTTTTCTTTGAGTTCTTCGAAGCTCGATACAACTAAAACATCGGCTTCAATTCCTTCTTTCGGGGTAGAAATGCTTCCACCATAAGCCATAACCGGGATTTTCTTTTGCATCGGAAATATGAGTTCACATTTTTCTTCCTGACGAACCCAATGAGGCACCCAAACGCTGTCTTTAGCAACATTTTGGAGACCGTCTTTTTTCATTTCCGAATAAAGCCAATCAAGTGCGCGTTCCAGATTTTCGGAACCGCTGAGACGATGCCCGAACACATCGCACAAATATCCGAGACGTTCGTAAAATTTATCATCTTCCATTATTTTTCTTATTAGGCTGTCTATTTTGCTTTCATACTTTGCAAAAATATACTCTTGTGTAATCTGTGCGTTAAGATTGAAAACACAGAAAAATAAGTATAAATAAAAAATCTTTTTCATACATTTCACACTATAAAATTTTATACAAAATTATGTAATCATAAGTATTTTGAAAATAAATATTTTTTGA
>CALGXJ010000110.1 GCA_937936035.1 Eximiradius proteiniborus | reverse complement strand
TACGAAGAAAATACATACCAGTTGTCAATTCTGATATATCATAAGTAAATGTATTTATTCCCGAACCGATAAATTTTTTCTCATCTAATATTTTTTCTTCCCTACCAAGTTCATTATAAATAGAAATTCTTCCAACATTGTTTTTTGCAGAAGATAATTCTAAAAATATTTGTCTTGTTGCTGGATTTGGATATACTTTAAAAATGTTTGCTTTATCTCTGATTTCAACACTTGCAGAAATAATCTGATTAACGAAAGATTTCGCATAACTTGCTTCTGCCACTATGTTTTGCTCGTCCATTCCAAGCACTATCGCAAAAGGCACAATTGCCGAATCGCCCGCTGCTACTGTAAATGGTCCGGCCGAAATTACCATTGATGCATCTGTAATTGATGATTGCTGACGTTGAATTCCGTTGCTTAAAAATCGCAATTTTTCTTCTCTTGTAAAACCATCATATACACCCGGATTTTCTTCACTATTTCCATCATTATCAATTGCGAAAAAACCATTACTGAATTGAGACAAATTCACTACGGCACCAACCGGCAATCCTTCGTCAATTGATTTCGCAATTGCTATGTTCTGCTGATCGTCCCACCGAATAAAATTTCTTTGCGGACTTCCGATATCCCAATCAAAATATAATCCAAGATAAACAGAATCAAGCTTCTTGTTGGATAAATTATAGACTTTGTAAAAAGTGAATATGGTATTTTCAATTTCTTTCTTTTTGAACTGATAATTACTTTGGCTAATCCTCAATTTGCTAACATTCAGTGTGTCGTCATTAATAGTTTCGAACAAACAACCTCCTTCCGCATCTCCAAAAACTCCGGGGCTATTCAGATTCATTGTCTTAATTATTTCGAAATCTAAATCTTTTCTCATCTGATATTCACTACGTGCCACGTTATATAATTCATTCCCATTTACAGAAATCAACAAAGCAGCTTCATAAGCCATACTTTCGCTGTCTTTATATCTAATTCCTTTCCCTTGCTGATTTTTCGGGTAATCATTATAACCAATGTTACCAATGCTATTGATTGAAACAGTTACATTATTCTTGTCGAATGTTCTGTATGATGGTGAAATAATTGCTTCGTAAGCGAAATTGTCCGATATATAGCCATCTGCTATAATCCTTACTACAAGCCTTATTTCCTTATCATATTCATTAGTATTATTGACTTTAAAAGCAAATTCATCTGTTTGAGCAATTTCGGAACTAATTAATTTTCCAATGTAACAGGTATCATTAATTACAGTTACATAATTACTGTTTGTTGTATATATCTTAATCCTTACATTTTCTGCATCATTTAGATAGTTGATAATTGCTACTTTAAATTTTATCGTGTCATTCGGAAAATATTCATTACTGTTTGTTTTACCAGTATTTTGCAACGAAAGAACTTTAAGCGAAAGAAAAGTATTGTCGGTCATCACTCTTAACGCATTAACCCGTCCTTTGCCCAGCATCCCTGAATAATAAGGATTATTGTAGTCAATGTAATCTGAACTTGCTTTTACAATCTCACGTATTACGAAATTTGGTTTACCGGGGAAACGGTTCATTGCTAACGCTGCAACTGCCGCAGCGACTGGGGATGCCATAGAAGTTCCGCTCATTTTGCGATATTCATTATCAGGAACCGTCGATAGAATTTCTACTCCCGGAGCTGATACATCTATTTTGTAATGATAATTTGTAAAATATGCTCGTTTGTCCTCGCTATCAACAGCTGCAACAGACATTACTCCATCATAAGCAGCTGGATAAAAAATCAAATATTGATTATTGTTGCCTGCTGCTGCGACTGTAAGCGAACCTAATTCATTTGTTGCTCGAATTATGTCTGCTTCTGCAGAAGAATAATGCGTTCCACCCCACGAACAATTTATTACTTTTGCCCCCATCGAAGCCGCATACAAGATTCCTGCATATCCATTTTCAATATTTGTAGCAAAAGAAATATCCGAACCAATTTTCACAGGTAGCAATTTGATATTTTTCGCAACCCCTGCTATTCCGGTTCCATTATTAGCCACTGCTCCAATAATTCCGGCTACGTGCGTTCCGTGCGGATGCCCAGGCATAGGATCGTTATCACCATCACCATAAAAATCCCAGCCCCTCCAGTCATCTGCAAATCCATTCCCGTCATCATCAATCCCATTATTCCGTTTATCATTCCCATGTTCATCAAATCCCATTTCACCTTCATTATAATAAATATTGTCTTTTAAATCTTCGTGCAGATAATCTATTCCTGTATCAACAACTCCAACTATTATCGAAATGTTTGTATCAATGCAGTTCCAGGCTAAGTTCGCCTTTATTTGCTCAATGTAATTTTGTTCGGTAAATAATGGGTCATTCGTGATTTCCAGTAATTTATGCATAAAAAATGGTTCGGCATATTCTATATCAGGATAATTCGCAATTTTCCTTGCAGCAACAAATGGATCAACCGACTTTTTGTAATCAATCACTGCAATTAAATCTAAATTTATTTCTTTGCCTCCAGAAGCATTCTTTTGCCGTTTTTTAATTATTGCTGAGTTGTATAGCTTCAGCAAATTATCTGAAATAAAAGGAATTGCGGTATTTTCTCCAATGATTTTTTCAAATTCTAGAAAACTTGTTTGCCTGTTTTCAGCTTTCCATTTGTTTGCAATTTTAGAATATTTATTAAATTTTACAACAATTTTATTAGGATAATACTCTTGATTATTTGCAAAAATTATTGCAGGCATACATAGCAGAAAAAATAAAATAGTTATTTGCTTCATTTTATTTCTCGATACAATTAAAAAATAGGTGTTCTTATTTCAATTTTCACGGTTCTACTGTAACTTCTTCCTTCGGGAATGTTGTTGTCAAATAATAATTCATTGCTTCCAATAGGATACAACTCAACATTTTCCGGTTTTATTTGCAAATAATTGCGAACTTCTTCCGAGCGTCGCCGGGCAAGTTCTCTGTTGTATTCTAAAGTGCCTGTTCTGTCTGCATAACCATAAATTTTTACTTTTGAATTTGGAGTTATTTTGCTTCTAATATATTCAAGCACTGGTTTATGAATTTCGAGTATTGTTGATTTATCAAAATCAAACAAAATTAATGAATATCTTTCTATACGATAATCATCTTCGATAATTTCCCGCTTTTTACGAATTGTTTTTTGCTGAATGCTGATATTTTTCGAATATGTTTTCACTTGGTTCTCGTTGTCTTCAACTTTTAGGGTGATAATTGCCTCCTGTTCTAATTTAGGTATTGGAGATTGAACAATTTCCCACACGAATTGTTCTGGCATTCCTTTCCCTTCATTAGTTCTGATTGTTTGATTGCCCTGCGATATATCTAATTTGTATTCCTTAATTCCAGCGCTTGTTTGAATTAATGGTCTTACTTCAATTACCGGTGGATTGGCAATTATATCAATTTCCTTCATATAAACAGGTGCAATTATATTAGCATCATTTGATGTAATTTCAACCCGACTGTTTTCTTCAATGCCTTCTGGTATAACTGGATTTGTTGGTTTTACCGGCAAATTCGATGCCTGTGTTTTTATCCTCTGAGGTTCAATTCCCCATACGCCCACAAGATAATTCTTAACGGCTTCTGCCCGCTCCAAAGAAAGTTGCAAATTATTCTGTTCCACACCCGTATTGTTATTTGTTCCAGTAAGAATAATATTTGCTTTGGGATTATTTCGTAAACGATTGCCTATAATATTCAACAATTGATAATAAATTTCTAAAGTGTTCCATTCTAACTTAGTTTCACTAAATTTTGGAGTTTCCTCTTTTGGTATCCTACTCATTTTTGTTTTTTCCAGCGATTTTTCTCCCGTTGGGAAAAACACATATGGTAATAGCGGAAATCCTTCTTCTGTTTCGACCTCTTCAATTATCAAAGTAGGATTTTCCGTTTTTTTGCCTTCCTTGTCTATGCCAAAAACATCAAATCTTACCTCTAACAATACTTCTTTTGGCAAAACCCGTTCGTAATATTCCTTTATTATTGTTCTCTCAATTTTATCTTTCTCATCCTCTATTATTTTTGTTTGTCGTGTCGTTTTAGTCAGTCGGACAAATTCAGTCCGAACGCTCTTATCGACTATTACTGTTGTATCTTTTTCAAATATTGTGTCTCTCAAAGTAATGAGTTTGGGTTCATAAATAGGGAACATCAAATTTAAAGCGAATTGAACAGTATTAACTTTCCAATCAACTTTCGATATGTTTGTAAATGGAATATAAAAGTTTATCGCAGGGGACATATATGAATTTGCACCAATCTTCAAATCGTAGCTTAACCCAATATCTCCAAATAATTGCAGTGCATTTTTTTCTGGAATTTCTTCATTTTTGTATTCATTACGTATTCTTGAGCCACCAACAAAGGTAACATTATTTGGACGCAGTAGTTTCTCTTTTTGGCTAAAATTAGCTTCATACAGGTAAGATAGTCTAAGCCCGACTATTGAATTTAATTTATCGAAAATATTATATGAAATGTATGGTTCTGCACCAAGTGTATATAGCTTGCTTGATAAATAGTGTTCGACTTCTGCTCTTTGAACTAAAATTGTATTGTAAGGTGGTGCCTCCTCACGAAGTTCAGTGTTCCCAATTATCTCTTTGGGCGAAAAAGTTCCATCTAATTGCGAAAATCCAAATTTCAAGCCCCAGGAAAATTGCTCATTAATTCCCTTTTCAAACAGTCCGCCAATCGAAAGTCCACTCCCAACCGCGCTTTTGAACTTCGGACAGCAATTAGCGTATTTCTCATCTAATTTGTTAAACGATGCTACATGATTGTTATAGTTAAGCCCAAAATATCCACCTAAATAAAATTGAATTGCTCTCTCCTGAGAAAAAATCATATTGCTTGATAATACTAATAAGATTAAAGAAACTTTTATAAACTTTGTCATTGATTTATCCTTTTCTACTTATTTACAATGATTAATTTTGTATAATAAGTTGTTGGTGTTGTTAATTTCAATAAATAAACACCGTTGGCTAACCTTGATGAATTAACATTAATAGATCTCTCTTTTATTTCGGATTGACCAATTTCAAAAGAACCAATTTCATCAACCATTATACCGTTCAAATTATATAGTTCAAGCTTATGAAAACCGCTTTCGAGCAAACTAAGGGTTATCGTAGTATTGTCCGAGAACGGATTTGGCGATACAATTATCGAAACAGGACGGTTATGCACATCAAGCAATCGATTCCCGCCTTCCGGACATACTTTGATCGACAATGAACCATTTTCAAAATTATATCTTTGCACTCTTATTGTATCAGGATTACTTACACTTAAAAACTTGAGTGTTGTGGATGTATCGTGCCCTAACAAAACGTCTCCGACTATCTCGGCAATTTTTATTTCAGTATTCAATTGAGCAATACTAATATTGTTAATTCCAAATCCAATAATTCTATTCTGATTAACTATGCTGTTGCTTATTATTCCACCATTTGTAACTTTTTGGGGATAAAATAAACTTCTGTTGAATTCAACAAAAAGCGAATCAATACTGAAGTTCTGCAAGGTGTCGTTTTCTATTTTCGCATAAATTGGAATAGAATAATCGGTCCAGCGTGGATCGAGCAATTCTAATTGCGGTATCCTTAAAGTTAATATTCGAGGTGGGAGACCACTTCCTTCCAGATAAATATATATTTTTTCATCACAATTCTTATATCGGGTATTTATTACGATTGTGTCGAAATATTGCATTTGTGCTGTTGGTATAAAGCTTACTATGAATATTTGTTGCTCCTGTGGGTTTAATGTATATCCGGATATGTCTGGCTCAACAGAAAAAACAGTTGGATAATACTTTGGCATTTCAATGGAAGTTATTGTAATTGGGAAAATTCCTGTGTTTGTAAGCGAAAAATTCATCTGAGAGATAGTATTAATGACTTTTCCTCCAAATGAAATATTATCTGGCACAGCAACAGCAGTCGAATGTTTCTCGCCCATTAGTTGAACGACAATTGTTGTGTCTTCTCCGTTGCTCTCAGCCTCGAACATAATATATGCTTGTTTGTTGCCATTTGTGCTATTTAATGGCTCAAATGATACTATCATTTCAAATGTCTCATTCAGCACAAAACTTCTTGGTAATGAGAAGTTTTGCCCGCGAAAATGGAATAAATTTTTATCAATTCCATCAATTTGCCACGACTTCAGAATAATTGGATTCGAAGAGGTGTTCCTGACGTATATTGATTTGACAGTGTCTTCGCAACCGGAAACAATTCCCCAGTCCACCGGGCTATTTGTGGTTGGGTGAGAGTAAATTTTATTAAAAGTTATGAGTTCAGTTGCGGTCCAGTTGCACTCTTCAAATTCAAGCAATAATGGCTCAGATTTGTTGATTCCTTTGTCAATTCTGATTGAAAAATCAAAATTTTGTTCTTCATTAGGCAGAATTCCTCCGCTTGATGGTGAAAAACTACCTACAACTTGTTGATTTTCAAACTTGATGTTTTTAAGATTTATTGGTAACAGACCTTTGTTTCTTATCCTAAATTTTGAATTAAATGTAGTACCAACAGGGACATCTCCTAAATCAATTGGATTTGGAACAATCTCAATATTTAATGTGTCTTTTGTTCCTTTCACTTGTATTTTCACTTCTTCGTAACCGGGTTCATCTGTATTAATTATCAATTCTGATGTATGAATTCCGGCAAATCCTTGCTCGAACTTAATTATATATCTCACAGAATCACTGGGCTGAACAGCAACAGGTGTATTTGGCTGTTCTACAATTGTAAATGCATTTGAGCCAACAATTCTTGCAGGTTGAGTTACATTATATCTAAAATTCGAACCTGTCGGATTTATTAAATAAACTGTATCGTATGCAATTTGGCAGGTATATATTGTATCGAAATCAAGCAAATATTTTGAAGCAATAACGCTTGTTTCTAATCCCTTTCCTCTCAGCGGAAGTTCAATATCATAAACGCAAGTGCTGTCGGTTGGCAAAGTTATAACATTCAGTTTTCCCGTCAAATTGCCCTGAGTTAGTGGAGAAAATCTTACTGAAACAGTAATCTCATCATTTGGATTTAATACTCTTGGCAAACCTGGCATTACATCTACTATCGAAAAATCATTACCGGAAACACTTACAGAATTGACATAAATTTTGGAATTGCCAGTGTTTCTCACTCTTATTCCTTTCAAATTCGAGCTCCCAGTACGCGTATCAGGAAAATCTCCATTGTCTAAAAATGTCAGTTCAGCTTTTGTTGTTATCAAAATTATTTCTAATGAGTCAATTATATTATCGCATTCCTGCAATTTGTAATATAATTTGTAGCTTCTTGTTCCCAAGCTATTTGCAGCTACATCAATAATGTATGTACAAGTATCCAACTTTGGAATTGAGCGATTCCCGACTATTTGAGTGCTTATATCCGAACTGTTTGTTAAAATATTTTCTAAATTGATAACTGTGTCAGACAAATTCCCAACGCTTGCAAGTATTTTGTAGCTTTCTCCTAAGCAAGCATCAATAGTGTAAGTTTTCACATTTGAGAGATTTAATCCGTTACTGTACGGTTGAATAAAACTGTGTAAATTAGTAAATAAATTTAGAGATAATATGTTAATATTAACGGCAATAGGGAAGGGGTTTCGAGCTCCTGTCCAATAATCATTATGATTAATAAATAGAGTATCGCTGATAATTTCAGGATGATTTTTCTTGTAATTATATGAGATCTCAATGTCTGTACTATCATACGGTGCAACTTTTGTATTGTTTATGTTCGACAAAAGAAAACCTTTAGCTAAGTAAGCATCCGATAATATCAAGTCTGCATCACCTAAGTTGTAGATTCTTGCTTTGAACTTGACTTCTTGTCCATCGCAGGCGAGCAATGTATCACTAAAAAGAGTATCTTGGCAGTAAAATTCTGGTATTTTCTCTAACAAAAGCACATTTGCTGCTGCTTGGGTCATCAAAAAACCAGGTTCGCAGAGATATTCATTTGATTTTTCAGGATTTGGAACATTTTGCAGAGCAACAAGATAATACACAGAATCAGTTCTATCTAATAGCATACTCACTTCCCAGAACCCCTGATTTTGTGGAATAGTTGTAACATAAGTCCATTCGCGTGTTTCCGGTTTTAGCCATATCTGCAGAGAATCCTCAAATTTTTTGTTACCTCTAACCAAAAATGGGACAAGAGGTTTTATGTATTTTGTTGTATCTGTCGATGGCCCTTGATAATATGTCATTGGCTCTGCAGCAGCGCCACCAATATTCACATTCCAATTCGGAGCATCCCTACGCACACGTCCCCAACCGCCAAACTGATTCGTCGCACCACCAGCTTTGCCACCTTCAATAAATATTGATTGGGAACTGCCATTATCTACAGATAATTTTGCTGAGGTAATAACCGAGCCCCCGCTTCCACCTCCTCCATTTGATGAATTGACACCATTTTGTCCATTTGCACCTTTTGCAGAAATTCGAACGTTGCTGATTTCCGGTGCATAAATCATTATTGCACCACCGCCGCCACCTCCACTTCCAGAGAAATTGCCACCAGATTGTGGGTTTCCGCTCGCACCTCCACTGCCACCGGCTAATGGTGTAATCATTCTGTTACCTACTGCTTTACCACCTGAATTATTATTTCCTTGACCATCTGTAGCATTACCACCAGAACCTCCCGGTGTATTTTGTTTTACTCCGGAACCACCTCCATAACCACCACCTGGAGTGCAATTATTGCCGTCATTACAATGTTCTCCCGAACGCCCAAATGGATGTCCGGTTCCACCACCAGCAGATTCATAAACATTTGGAATGTAACTCGGCGGAACACCATTCAATGAATAACCTCTTGCTGGTGTGTTGCCTGTAATTTCTAAGGTACCTATTCCAGGTAGTTTCATTGAATTAGTTACACCAGGCAAGCTACTATTGTTTCGTCCACCGCTACCACCACCTGTAAATCCATTACCTCCATCATCCCCATTTTGAGAGTTATCCGAAAACAGTCCGGCATCATAAAATCTTCCGCCGCCACCACCACCACCAGGACCAGCATCTAATAGTCGTTGCTGTCCACCGGTTAATCCGCCATCTACTGAAATTAATGTATTTGTTCCACCTCTTATTGGACCTTTTGATATTAAAATAAACGGTAAATAGCCCTGATTGCCGGGTGTTACTGGGTCCGGGTCTGATGTCGATACATAATAAGTTCGGTTTGCCAATATCATGGAATCAACTATCATTGCTCCACGTGGCGAACGCTTGCCGAGCGAACCAGCCCCAAGTACGCTATCTATACTGCTGCTTTTGTTCCCAAAAGGATATGGCTGAACAATGTATAAATCCACTTCGTTCGATAAAACACCATTTTTATTTATTCGCACTTTTATTTTGAAATCTTGTTGAAGCAAACTCCAGTCCCACGAATTTGGTTTCAATGAGGGATGAGCAAAAACTTGCGTCGAAATCATTCTTCCCTGCCAGCTTACCACTAACGGACCAAAGGTTAGCTTCCATCTGTCGCTTGGATTTACGACCTCAATTTTTAAAGTATCTGTCGGCAAATTGTAAAATGTTGTATCTGCTCCGAAATTCCCGTATGCGTTATATGGTGCAATAAATTCAACGTAACTATTCATTCCTGGAGCAACAATATCAGGTTGCAGATAAGAGATAACTACATTGCCTTCAGCTAAATACGGAAAAATTCCTACTAATAATAATATTAGTTTTTTCATAATAATATATTACTCTATAAGGTAACTTAATCTTCTGTTTTTTGAATTAGACGTAGAAAAGTAAAAATGTTTTAATTAAATTTTCATTTAATTAGGTGGGTAGAGCAAAGTTGAGTTAGTGTTTGTTATATAAATTATGTATCCTTTACCAGGGATTAAATTCTGCACTGCGTTTGATGAATTCGGCTTGAAGGAATTCCCTTCTGTATCTTTGACGTGGTCGTATGCTCCGATAAGAGAAATCAATCCAAGTGCAGGAGAAATACTTGAATTTCTTAGATATGGTATCCAGTGCCAACCAATTCTGTTTAAACTTATTGGGTAATTCTCAGGACTTATTACAAAACCACTAACACCAAAGATTGTTGTGTCTGACGCCATTATCAGATATGCTTCTTTGTTGTTCCAGACTGATAAAGCATTTGCAAAAGGTGGACAAAATATTCTTCCATCTGCACTTTTAGCAATTATTAATTTACCACTTGCCTTTTGTTTGATTTGCGTGAACAAACTATCAAAAGGAAATATGTTCAACGACACTAAGTTCCAACCAGCAGAAAGATTAATGTTTTGTGTTGTGCTATCAGTAGTTATAAAACTAAAAACACTGGACCAAATAGACGAATCTGTCGCATTCTTGGAACAAACTCTCCAGTAATAAGTTGTATTTAACTGCAAAGACTGAAGTTGTATATTAGTTGAATTTGTTGTTGTATTCAAAATAAAATTACTAAAATTAATATTCGTAGATACTTGCACTCTGTATGACAATGCAAGTGAAACATTGCTCCAATTCAGAGATGTATTTGGGTGAATATTCGTGGAATTATTTGCCGGAGAAATTAAATTTGGAGGTTGCAAAGCATTTTGTTCGTAACGAAATACATTCCCACCGTAGCCAACAGCATAAGCTATACTTGGCGAAACATATTGAACATCGGTTAATTGCACTGATGCACTTGTCGATTCATCAATCCAGTTTGCTCCGCCGTCAGTTGTCCTCAATATTTTTCCGCCAACTCCAACGCACGCTCCAATGTTGATATCATAAAAATGCACAGCAGTAAGCTGAACATTAGTGCCACTCGTTTGTTGTATCCAAGTTGCTCCTCCATTAGTTGTTTTAAGTATTGTCCCGTTCCCACCAACAACATAACCAACATTCGTATTGACAAAACTTACACCAGCTAAATTTTCTGTTGTGCCACTGTTTAATGTCAGCCAGCTTGTCCCACCATTCGTAGTCTTCAGAATTGTTCCATTTGCTCCTACAACCCATCCCGTTGTTGAGCTAATAAAAGATATTCCAAATAAATCTTCTGTTGTTCCGCTTGTTTGAGATGTCCAGAATGAACCACCTGTAATCGA
>CALGXJ010000109.1 GCA_937936035.1 Eximiradius proteiniborus | reverse complement strand
GACGATTTACTTTTTACTTTAGAAAAAGTATCCTGCCTTGGTGCTTGTGGATTAGCACCTGTTGTGGTTATTAATGAAGATGTATATTCACAAGTCAATCCACAAACTATAGTAGAAATTATTGATAAAATAATAACTATGGAGAATAACAATGCTCAAGTCGCTTAATGAATTAAAAGCAATAGCAGAAAAATATAATAATAGTAGTAACGCATTGAAAAAAAGAGTTATTGTTTGCGCTGGAACTGGTTGTGTCGCGAATGGTTCTCTTAAAATATATAATGAATTGGTAGCCAAAATTAAGGAAGCAGGAATTGAGTGTGTCGTTGAATTAAAAATGGAAGAACCAAATCAAAATAAGATTCTTGTTTCTGAAAGTGGCTGTCAAGGATTCTGCCAGATGGG
Organism: Eximiradius proteiniborus; assembly: GCA_937936035.1. Lineage (GTDB taxonomy): Bacteria > Bacteroidota > Ignavibacteria > Kapaibacteriales > UBA2268 > JAKIZO01. The sequence continues at coordinate 5,283 of CALGXJ010000109.1, read as the reverse complement.
ACCTCTTGTTACTATTGAACCCGACGGTATTCATTATGTAAAAGTTAAAGTTGATGATGTTCAGGAAATCGTAGATCATACTTTAGTCTTAGGCAAACCAATTGATAGATTGTTATTTGTTGATCCACTGACTGGTGAACATTGTGTTCATACTAAAGATATCCGTTTTTACAATCGTCAATCTAGAAAAGTATTGGGGTTGTGCGGACATATTAACCCTTCTGATATTTATGAATATATTGCAAAAAATGGTTATCAAGCAGCATTCAAAGCTTTAGCTGAAATGACAGACAAAGATATTTGTGAAGAGATTACTTATGCTGGACTTCGCGGAAGAGGCGGCGGGGGATTCCCAACAGGTCGTAAATGGGAGTTAACAAGAGTTCAACAATCTGACAAAAAATATGTGATTTGTAATGGTGATGAAGGTGACCCCGGTGCATTTATGGATAGAAGCGTGATGGAAGGCAATCCACACTCTTTAATCGAAGGTATGATAATAGCTGCAAAAGCAATTGGTGCAGATGAAGGTTATATTTATGTGCGTACTGAATATCCTTTTGCGGTCAGAAGACTGAAAATTGCTGTAAAGCAAGCGGAAGAACTTGGTCTGCTTGGCGAAAACATTATGGGCACTGGATTTAACTTAAAACTTCACGTAATGGAAGGTGCCGGTGCTTTTGTGTGCGGTGAAGAAACTGCATTAATGTCCTCGATTGAAGGAAAGCGAGGTATGCCTAAACCCAAACCACCATTTCCTGCTCAATCCGGGCTATTTGGTAAACCAACAGTTATCAACAATGTTGAAACATTAGCATCTGTTCCACAAATAATTCTTAATGGAGCTAAAGAATTCAGAAGTTGTGGTACAGAAAATTCACCAGGCACAAAAACTTTTGCATTAACTGGACACGTTGCAAATACTGGATTGATTGAAGTTCCATTCGGTTCTACTATTCGCGAAATTGTGTATAATATTGGCGGCGGAGTAACTTTATCAGACGGAACAATTTCGAGCAATGGGCTTAAAGCAGTTCAAATAGGAGGTCCTTCGGGTGGCTGTTTGACAACGGAACATATGGATATGCCACTGGATTTTGATTCATTAAGTGGTATTGGTGCAATGGTTGGTTCCGGTGGACTTGTTGTAATGAATAAGGACACTTGTATGGTTAAGATGGCTCATTTCTTTATGCAATTCACTCAAAATGAATCCTGTGGTAAGTGTGTTCCTTGCAGAGAAGGTACAAAACAGATGCTTGCATTACTCGAAGATATTATAGAAGGACGTGCTACTGAAGAAACATTGAACATTTTGGAAGAATTAGCCAGAGCAGTTCAGAAAGGTTCATTATGCGGACTTGGTAAAACTGCTCCTAATCCAGTTCTTTCGATGATGAACCAATTCCGTGAAGAATATGAAGCTCACGTAAAACAAAAGAAATGTCCTGCTAAACAATGTAAAGCATTGTTAAGTCCTCAAATAATTCCAGAAAAATGTAAGGGCTGTGGATTGTGTGTAAAAGCTTGTCCAGTTAATGCAATTTCAGGTGTTCGTAAAGAAGTACATTATATTAATGAAGAACTGTGCATCAAATGCGGTGCTTGTTTAGAAACTTGTAGGTTAAATGCAATTGTAGGAGTATAAAATGAAAAATACCTTAGAAATAAATGGTAAAATAGTAGAGATCAATGGCGAGAAAAATTTATTGGAAGTGATTAGAAAAGAAAATATTGATCTTCCGACTTTCTGCTACCATTCGGAACTTAGTATTTATGGTGCTTGTCGCTTGTGTGTTGTTGAAGTAGAGGGACGCGGAGTGCAAGCATCTTGTTCGTTAGCTCCCGAATCTGGTATGGTCGTCAGAACTAATACAGAACAATTAAGAAATTTGCGTAAAATCTATATTGAATTGCTACTTGCAAGTTATAATCACGACTGTCCGACTTGCACAAAAAACAACAATTGTAAGCTTCAGGAATTAGCTTATAAATTAGGTGTTCGAGAAATTAGATTTAAACGAAACCAAGAACATTTACCAATAGATAACTCTTCGCACGCACTACTTCGCGATCCGAATAAATGCATTCTATGTGGCGATTGCGTGAGAGCCTGTGAAGAAATACAAGGTATTGGTGCTATAGATTTTGCTTATCGTGGCTCAAAGTCAGTTGTTTCTCCTGCTTTTGGAAAAGGTCTTTCTAATATAGATTGTGTTGATTGTGGACAATGTAGCAGAGTTTGCCCGACTGGTGCTATCGTTCCAAAATCAGAAGTGGCTGATGTATGGAAAGCTATTGAAGATAAATCAAAAGTTGTTGTTGCTCAAATTGCACCAGCTGTAAGAGTTGCAATTGGTGAAGAGTTTGGTTACAAATCCGGAACTATTGTTACTGGACAATTAATTGCAGCAATGAAAATGTTAGGCTTCGACAAGGTATTTGATTCATCATTTACAGCCGATTTAACAGTAATTGAGGAAGCAAATGAATTTATTGAAAGAAAAACTAAAAACGAAAATTTACCTTTGTTTACTTCTTGCTGCCCAGCTTGGGTTAAATACGTCGAGCAGTATTTCCCTGAATATTTGCATCATTTGTCTACTTGCCGTTCTCCACAACAAATGTTTGGCTCTATTGCTAAGTCGATTTTACCAGATTTGTTAGGTAAAGAACGAGAAGATATTGTTGTTGTTTCAATTATGCCTTGTACAGCAAAGAAAGTTGAAGCACGACGACCGGAATTTGCAACTGATGGAATTCAAGATGTAGATTATGTGCTTACAACTCAAGAGCTTGCAAATATGATTAAGCAAGTTGGAATTAAATTTGAAAATCTATCTCCAGAGGCTTTTGACTTACCACTTGGTTTTAAAACAGGTGCCGGCGTTTTGTTCGGAAATTCCGGTGGTGTTTCTGAAGCAGTGCTTAGATATGCTTACGAAAAAATTAGCGGACAAATCCTTGATAATGTCGATTTCAAAGAAGTTCGTGGAAATGATTCAATTAGAGAAACTACATTACAAATAAATGGTCAGACTATTAATTTATGTATTATTCACGGGCTTAAAAACGCTAAAAACATTGTGAAACAAATTCAAAACGGTGAAAAACATTACGACTTAATCGAAGTTATGGCTTGTCCGGGTGGTTGTATTGGTGGTGCTGGGCAACCTGTTTACTACGACGAAGAGACTCGTAACAATAGAACAAAAGGAATATATGATTGCGACAAAATGTTGCAATTACATAAATCCCAAGAAAATCCTTATGTCGCGGATTTATACAAAAATATTCTTAAAGAACCAAATAGCGAAGTTGCTCATAATTTATTACATACTCATTATAAGAGCAGAAAGAGAATCAAAGAAGGGGCAATGGAATTAATTACAAGTGATAGTTCCAAACTTCAAGTTAGCGTATGTGTTGGCACAAACTGTTTTATTAAAGGTTCTCAAGAAATATTGAAAAAGCTAATTAACTACGTTGAACAAAATAATTTAACTGATATGGTAGATATAAAAGCCAATTTCTGTATGGAAAATTGCGACGAAGGACCAAGTGTTACAATTGGAGATAAGTTAATCAAAAAGTGTAATGCTCAATCTGCAATTAATACCTTAGAAACATTGGTTTCTCAAATAGTATAAACAAACATCCATATATTACCTTAACGGAGGCTGTTCATAGCAGCCTCTTTTAATTTTACGTAATATGATTTATATATGTATATCCAAATAAAAAAGTTGCCAAATAAGGCAACTTTAATATTATTTTGAGATTGAATTATTTTCTTACATTATTATTTTTTTGCTATTAATTTTACTTTGAAGATTATATCATCTTTAATCATTCTATCGCCCAAATTATCGAAAAACTTTCCTGAACCGTAACGTATATCCCATTTAGTTCTATCAATTTTGAATTCTGCACGGGCTTCTAATCTGTTATTTTTTATATTTATAGTAGCGGGAAATTTGATTGAATGCGTGATGCCTTTTATTGTTAAATTTCCTGTAATTTCATATTTGTTGTTATTTTTTTCTTTAACACTTATTATGACAAATTCAGAAGTTGGGTGTTTTTCAACACTGAAAAAATCATCAGAACGTAAATGTCCTTCTAATTTGGACTTTCCACTTTTTTCGTCTAAATCTAAAACAACTATGCTATTCATATCAATTACAAAACTTCCACCTGATAGCTTACTGTTTTTAAATTCGAGATTGCCGCTTTTAATAAAAACATTACCCCAATGTCCTCCAACAATTTTTTTACCTTCCCAGCGAATAACGCTTTCTTTAGTTTCTGTATAGTAAGTATCCTGAGCAATCATAGCATAGATTGAAGAAAAAAATGTCATCAATGTAAGCAAGAGTAGTTTTTTCATTTTTAGCCTCTTATATAAATAATAAAAAACACAAAGATTTATACGAGACTAAAAATTAAATATTTTATAATTATTTTTTTGAGATTACTTTGTGAGTAAGAAAAGGTGGATCTATTCTCAAAAGTGAGACATTGGAAGGTAGATTAATTACGGGCTTAATAATACCAGTGGTATCATTAATAATTTTATCAAATTCAATGTATGCAGAAATATCAAATTTCGTGATTTCAGACAATATTCCTACACCTCCTTGAAAGACAACAGAAATAATTGGTGGCTCTATTATATGACCTTCAGGTAAAGATCCATTTATTATATTAACTGGGATATCGTCAATAGTTATTTCAGCAGATTGTTGAACTTCTGCTTTTATTAATACTTTCTTGGGAGTAACTGAAACAACGCCTTTCAAAGTATCAATAAGACTAACACTAGTTATTAGTGGAGAATTAATATTATCAAACAAAATGTTTTCGGTTTCCCACTTATTTATTCTCGATACAATTTTGTCATTACCTCTTATTTTAACTTTTGTAGGAGATATTTCTGGTTTGCCTATTATAATAAAACCTTCACGTGGGATAATCGTAATTTTGGGATCCACAACAACTTCATATTCCTCAATTTTACCCGTTATTAATTGTATGGTTTCGGGTAATACGTTAATTGGACTCACATTTTTTAGATATTTCAAGCTTCTTTGCAGGTCAATTTTGTTAATTCTGTAAATACTGTCTAACAATACTTCTCTGGAGAGGTCAATGTTGCATATCTTAGCATTATTTAAAAATATTAAATAAAAAAGATTCCAGCCACTTCCTTTAACATCTACGAAAACATTTTCAGGAGGAACATTTTCCAATGCTCGATTAGAAGGTAGGGTAATCTTCAAA
>CALGXJ010000108.1 GCA_937936035.1 Eximiradius proteiniborus | reverse complement strand
TCAATTTTTACAATTGGTGGAGTGCCAGTTGATAGGATAATTATTCATTTTTTTGCATTGCAGCCATTTTTCGATGGTTCTGATATTATTCTCAATAATGCATTCTATGTGTGGCAGTTACTTACATATCAATTTTTACATGCTAATTTTTGGCATATTTTCTTTAATATGTTTGTATTATGGATGTTTGGGACAGAACTCGAAGATGAGTGGGGACAAGGCAAATTTTTAGCATTTTATCTTTTGTCAGGAATTGGAGCAGCAATCACGCATTTAATTGTAAGCCCAATGCTGGGGACAATTGCACCAACTGTTGGAGCATCTGGTGCTATTTATGGTATATTGTTAGCTTTTGGTCTCTCGTACCCAGATAGACCTATATATATGTTTCCATTTTTCATTCCAATAAAAGCTAAAATTTTTGTAATAGTAATGATAGCCATTGAATTGATTTTTGGATTTTCCGTAAATGATCAGATAGCCCGGTTTGCACATTTAGGTGGAGCGGCAACTGGCTTTCTCCTTTTAAAATTTGGTGATAAACTAGGAATATATTCATTAGCAGAAAAATTGTTCAAGCGAAAAAGACCCAAAAGATATGGTATCGATGATTATTTTTCGCAAAGAACCCAATTTGAAAGAGAACCTAAGGCTTATTCGTTCACGAATAAACCAGATAATTTGAATTATACGATTTATAAAGAAGAAACACCATCTTCAACAAAAATAGTAATTACAATTAACGGCGAAAACATCACGCAAAGCCAAATTGATGAGATACTTGATAAAATATCAGTCAGCGGTTATCAGAGTCTTACAGAAAGAGAAAAACATATTCTTATTGAATTAAGCAAAAAATTGTAGAAATGCATTTCGAAAGAAAAATCACAAAAAAAATTAAAGTTGGCAAAATAGAAATAGGTGGTGGTTCACCTATTTCTATTCAAACAATGACAAAAACCAAAACATCGGATACAGTTGCTACGTTGAAACAAATTGAACAGGTAGCATTGGCAGGCGCTGATATTGTAAGAGTAACTGTGAATGATGAAGAAGCAGCAAATTCAATGAAAGAAATTTGCAGGCTCTCCCCTATTCCAGTAGTTGCCGATATTCATTTTAATTATATATTTGCAATAAAATCGATAGAAGCGGGTATAGCAAAAGTAAGAATTAATCCTGGGAATATTGGTTCGAGTGATAGAATAAAGAAGGTGCTTGATGCTGCAAAGATAAATGGCATTCCAATCAGGATTGGTGTGAACTCTGGCTCTTTGGAAAAAGAAATATTGAATAAATATGGTCATCCAACAGCAGAGGCTCTGGCAGAAAGTGCTATGCGACACGTAAAGATAGCTAATGATTTTAATTTTGATGATATATGCATATCGGTCAAATCCACAAGCGTAAAATTAACTATCGAAGCTTATAGATTATTATCTGAAAAGACAAATTATCCTTTACATTTGGGAGTAACCGAAGCAGGAACATTCTTAAGTGGCACTATTAAATCCGCGGTTGGGATTGGAAGTTTGCTTGCAGAAGGCATTGGGGACACAATCAGAGTTTCATTAACTGACGATCCTGTCCGAGAAGTTGAAGCGGCACAAGAAATTTTGCAATCCCTTGAACTAAAAGAAAAATACATTGAAATTATATCTTGTCCTACTTGTGGTAGATTGCAGGTTGATTTAATTCCAATAGCCAAACAATTGCAAGAACGTGTTCGTCCTATTAAAAAAAAGATAAAAGTGGCACTGATGGGATGTGCGGTAAATGGACCTGGCGAAGCAAAAGAAGCTGATATTGGAGTTGCCTGTGGCAACGGTGAAGCTTTGCTTTTCAAAAATGGAGAAATATTAGGGAAAATTCCAGAAGATAAGATATTAGATGTATTAATAGAAGAAATTAAAAATTACTAATAATAAAGGTGAAATATGCCTTTTAAAAACATTTTAATACCAACTGATTTCTTCGAGGGATTTGAAATAGCGTTAGATTATGCAAAAAAAATTGCAGAATGTGGCAATTCTACTTTGCATATATTGCACGTCATTGAACCGTCGTTATATCCATCAGATATGGGATTCGGACATTTAAGTTATGTTGATTTAGAAAAAGAGCTAATTAATAGCTCGAAAATTGAAATTGAGAAAATAGAAAAATCATTATCTGCAGAAAATTTCAATGTAAAAACAGCAATACTTTTTGGGAGAGCTTCTGACCAAATAATTGAATATGCAAAAAATAACAACATAGACATCATTTGCATCACTACTACCGGGAGAAGCTCGTTTGACAGGTTTATTTTTGGCAGCACAACTGAAAAAGTGCTACGCAAAGCAGAATGCCCTGTATTATCAATAAAAATTCCTGCAAAATCAAATGATTAAAAACATCATCATTGACTTTGGAAATGTAATCTACAAAGTTGATTTGCTTGCAGCACATAAACAATTTTATGAAATTGCTAAAAGCACGGAAATAATTCCTGATTTCAATATAATCAATGCAATAATAGACAAATACGAATGTGGGAAAATAAGTACAAGTGAATTTAGAAACAACGTTAGAGGTTTACTTCATTGGGATGCAACAGACGAAGAATTTGATTGTGTATGGAACAGTATATTAATCGAACCGTTTGAATATTCAGAAGAAGCCATACATAAGCTATCTGAAAAATACAATTTATATATGCTAAGCAATACAAGTCCCTTGCACTACGAAAAA
>CALGXJ010000107.1 GCA_937936035.1 Eximiradius proteiniborus | reverse complement strand
CGGGCTACGAACGTGCTGTTGAAAACGCTAAAAAGCACAACATTGTGATTCCAATGTTAAAATGATATTAAAGTTTATAATAAAAATTACGATAAAAAAATGTAACTTATTTGTTTTATATTAGTATATTAAAATAAAAGGAGGTGCAAATCTAAATTTTATTCTTTCATTATTGTAACTTTCAAGGTATATAGTTGTGGGAAGAAAAAAGAAAATAGATTCGTTAAAAATAACAGAGAATGGAAGCCATTCCGAGGATTTGAAAAATGGTGATGAAGGTGCAAACACAAGCTTAAATTTGACTGATCAGATTGAACAGCTATTTAAAACTGATAGAAAAAAGTTCTTGGGCTTCATTCGTCAAAGAGTTCGTAGCCAGGAAGAAGCAGAAGATATTTTGCAGGACGTTTTTACAAACGTTTTAGCCGCTTCTGCAAACGTTCAGAAGCCAATTGAAAATATTGCTTCTTGGGTGTTTACTGCTGTTCGTAACCGCATTATTGATTCATATAGAAAAAAAAGAGCAGAAACTTTTACTGATATGCAAACTCAAGGTCAAGCCGATGAAGGAGTAGATTCATTTGAAAACTTTCTGGGAGATTTATCTACCAGTCCAGAAAGTGATTTGATTAGAAAAACTATTTGGGAATCTGTTCTGGAAGGTTTAAACGAGCTTCCTGATGAACAGAAAGATGTGTTTGTAAAAAATGAGTTCGAGGGTATCTCTTTCAGAGAAATGGCCGAAGAAACTGGAGTCAATATAAATACTTTACTTGCACGTAAGAGGTATGCAGTTTTGCATTTAAGAAAAAAACTCAAGGATTTATATAGATCTGTAAATAATTCCTGAAATTATCAATATGCTATTTTTCACCCCAGTATAGTGTTAACTGTATTGGGGTTTTTCTTTCATTTTGATAAGAATTTACCGAGAAATTATTGATGAGAATCTGCTTAATTTGCTAATTATTAATGTAATTAAGTGATAATTTTTAAATATTGTCATTCGATTTACGGATAAATTGGTAACGATAAAAAAATACTTATTAATTTTATTATCACATATTTTTCATTTATAAATATATAATGTTCACTATATGTTAATTTAGAGTTAATAAAATTTATAAATACTTATAAATTATAGGTTTAGGTGTGTCTAAATTTATTTTTTCTTTGTTTTATTCTTAAATATCTCTTTATTTTGCATAGTTTATAAGGTTACTTAATATAAATTTATTAAGGTAGTATATGGCAAATGTTCTTCAGAATTACGAAAATCTAAAGAAAGCTCTCGAATTTGCTTCAACCGATGCTGATAACACTGGAAAAATTATTATTCAGGTAGGTTCTGCAACTTGCGAAAAAGCTGCAGGTTCTGATGCAATTCGAGACGAATTTATCAAGCTTATCAAAGCTTCCGGACGCGACGACATTCTTGTCAAGCAAACAGGTTGTACCGGCCGCTGCTCGCAAGAACCAATTGTTGGTGTTTTTATTCCAAAGCAGTTTCCTGTTAAGTATTCTCAGGTAAAAGTCGAAGAAGTATTAGAAATTTTTCAAACACATGTGCTTGGACAGCAGCCTGTTGCTAAATTTATGCTTGACAAAACTACAGAAACGCTCTACAAACACGTAGTAACAATTTGTTCATCGAGTCGCTGCAACACTGACGACAAGTCTTGGATTGATGTTTTCAACAGACTTATTAAAGAAAAAAATCTTCCTCCAACTGAAGTAAAAGTACTTCAAGGCGGATGTATTGGTTTATGCACAGAGGAACCAAACGAAATTAGTCACGGCGTTATGATGGTTTTTCCTGAAAATGTAATCTATAAATTTCATAACGAAGAAGAATTATCAAAAATAATTGATATTCATATAGTTGAAAATGGTCGCGCACGCGATTTTATGGTTCATACTGATAATTTAACAGAAGTATATTTTAAATTTTATGGTGATGTGTCTTTCTTTAACAAGCAAACAAGAATTACGCTAAGAAATTGCGGTATTATTGATCCTGAAAGCTTAACTGATTATATTCATGCTCAAGGTTTTGAGGCTCTTGCAAGAGTTCTTTATAAAGGTGATCCTGAATTTGTAATAAATGAAATTATTAAGTCCGGATTGAGAGGTCGTGGAGGTGGCGGCTTCCCAACCGGTATCAAATGGCGTAATACCAGAACGATGAATCCGGATCCTATTAAATATGTTGTTTGTAATGCTGACGAAGGCGATCCAGGCGCATTTATGGATAGAAGTGCTCTCGAAGGAGATCCATTCTCGATTATTGAAGGTATGATAATCGGAGCGTATGCTATAGGTGCAACAAAAGGCTATGTATATATACGTGCTGAATACCCACTTGCAATTCAACGCATAGAAAATGCAATCTGGAAATGCCACAAAATGAATTTGCTTGGCAAAAATATTCTTGGTTCTGGATTTGATTTTGATATTGAGATAAGATTAGGTGCCGGTGCTTTTGTTTGTGGTGAAGAAACTGCATTATTGCAATCAATTGAAGGAAAACGAGGACAACCCGTTATTAGACCTCCGTATCCATCAGTAAAAGGATTGTGGGGACATCCTACTTGTATCAACAATGTAGAAACATGGGCTAATGTCCCTGCTATTATGCTGTATGGTGCAGATTGGTTCTCTCGTATTGGTACAGAAGGGAGTAAAGGCACAAAAGTATTTGCTCTCGCTGGCAAAGTTAAAAATACAGGACTTATTGAAGTTCCTATGGGAACAACACTTCGTGAAATTATTTTTGATATTGGTGGCGGTATTCCAAATGGTCGTCAGTTGAAAGCTGTTCAGACTGGTGGTCCGTCTGGTGGATGTATTCCAATGAGTAAAATTGATACTCCTGTTGATTATGAAACTTTAAAAAGCATTGGCTCAATGATGGGTTCCGGTGGTATGATAGTTCTTGATGATGCAGACTGTATCGTATCCACAGCAAAATTCTTCCTTGAATTTACAAAAGATGAATCTTGTGGCAAGTGCTTGCCTTGCCGTGAAGGTACTTTCAGAATGCTCGAAATTCTTGAGAAAATCACTTCTGGACATGGTGAAATTGAAGATTTGGACAAATTAGAAAGACTTGGGCGAGCAATTCAAAAGTCCTCTCTCTGCGGTTTGGGTATGTCCGCTCCAAATCCGGTGCTTTCAGCGTTAGAACATTTCAGAGAAGAATTCGAAATTCATATCAAAGAAAAACGCTGTCCTACTCAAAGATGTTCTAAACTTATCACATACAAGATTATACCTGAGAAATGTACTGGTTGTACTCTTTGTGCAAGACGCTGTCCGGTTTCTTGTATTCGTGGATTTGCTAAAAAACCACACGAAATTATGCAAGAGCATTGTATTAAATGCGGAGAATGCTACAATGCTTGTAAGTTTGATGCAATAGAGAAAATTTAAGGAGGAGAATAAATGAAATATGTAAATGCAATAATAGATGATATCGCGGTTTCTGTAGTCGAAGGCACAACTATTATGGAAGCTGCGGATAAAATTAATGCTCATATACCGCGGTTATGTTATCATCCGTTTCTATCTACAGAAGGTGCTTGCCGTATTTGTGTTGTAGAAGTTGAAGGTGCACGCAATTATTTACCTGCCTGTGCTACTGTTATTCAAGAAGGAATGGTTATTCGCACAAATTCACCACAAATACGTCAAACTCGTAGAGATTTGGTTGAATTGTTGTTGGATAATCATCCTCGTGCTTGTTTGACTTGTGTCAGAGACGGTAACTGTGAACTTCAAAATCTTGCTTATAAACTTGGCGTGAGAGACAGACTTTATGCAGGAGAAAGAAAACGTCATCCGATTGAAAATTCAAGTGTATCAGTTATTCGTGATGCCGAAAAATGTATTCTATGTCGTCGTTGTGTGCGCGTTTGTTCGGAAATTCAAGGTGTTCATAATCTTAGCCAGATGCATCGTGGTTTCCGTACAGTTGTTACTCCTGCTTTCGAAGCACCTATGGATGATTCTGTTTGTATTAAATGTGGTCAGTGTATAAATGTATGTCCTACAGCTGCTTTTATAGAACAAGATGCAACTGAAATAGTTTGGAAGGCACTTGAAAACCCGGATTTGCACGTAGTAGTTCAGACTGCTCCGGCAATTCGTGCTGCTCTTGGTGAGGGATGGAACCTTCCTCCAGGTACTTATGTAACTGGTAAAATGGTTACAGCTCTTCGTCGACTCGGATTTGACGCTGTATTTGATACTGACTTTGCCGCTGACCTAACTATTGTGGAAGAATCACACGAACTTATCGAGAGAATTAAAAAAGGTGAGAATTTACCTTTGATTACTTCTTGCTCACCAGGTTGGATTAAGTTTTTGGAGCATTTTTATCCTGAATTAATTCCAAATGCATCTTCCTGCAAGTCACCTATGCAAATGGAATCCACACTTCTTAAAACGTACTATGCAGAAAAAACGGGTATCGACCCGGAGAAGATTTTTGTTGTGGCAATTATGCCATGTGTTGCGAAAAAATATGAAGCTAAAAGACCCGAACATTATATGAAAGAAAATGTTCCATATACAGATGCAGTTCTTACAACTCGTGAACTTATTTGGATGATTAAGGCTTATGGAATTGACTTTGTAAATCTTCCTGATAGTGAGTTTGATGCTCCTTTGGGTTATTCAACAGGAGCTGGTGATATATTTGGTTCTACTGGTGGTGTAATGGAAGCAGCGCTTCGCACTGCTTACGAAAAAATTACCGGTGAAAAAATTCAAGAACTTGAATTTACTAATGTTCGTGCAATTGAAGGATTACGCGAGGCAACTATTCAAATCGGTGATCTATCTCTGAACGTTGCAGTTTCTAATGGATTAAATAATGCTAAAAAGATTTTGGAAAAAATCAAGTCAGGTGAAAAACAATATCATTTAGTTGAAATAATGGCTTGTCCAGGTGGATGTGTTGCAGGTGGTGGACAGCCACTTGTAAATGCAGGTGATTATGTTTATCCATTAGATCCGGAAACAGTTCGTAAACGTCAAATGGCACTATATAGAATAGACGAAAGCAAAGAATTGAGAAAATCTCACGAAAATCCTTTCATTATCAAATTGTATGAAGAATTTTTAGGTGAACCAGGTAGCGAAAAAGCTCATCATCTTCTTCATACTACTTATGAACCAAAATTACCAAGGGGGATTAAATAATGGAACAACCTATCTATACATTGGATCAGGATATTCAGGATTTTATTTCGAATTGCCTGAATTTAGAGCATCCGGAAAGTTATCTTATTGCAGTTTTGCATAAGGTTCAAGAACGCTATGGTTATCTTTCGGAAAAACATATGGACGAAGTTGCTCACCTGTTGCAAGTTCCAACTTCCACTGTTTATGGTGTTGCAACTTTCTATCATTTCTTCAAGCTCAAACCTGCTGGTAAATACAAAATTTCTATTTGTCTTGGCACAGCTTGCTTTGTCAAAGGTGCTGATTTAGTTCTTGATTCATTTAAAACTGAACTTGGATGTGGGATTGGAGAAACAACCGCTGATGGTATGTTTTCAATCGAAGGGACACGTTGCCTTGGTGTTTGTGCATTAGCTCCGGTTGTAACAATTAATGAGCAAGTTTTTGGTAATGTTAAGCCAACTCAGGTTACTGAGATTCTGCATAAAATTAAAGAGGCAAAGCCAACTGGAGCAAAAACTTATTGATAAGTCATACATTTAAATAACACGAGCCACTCTTTTTTAAGTGGCTCGTTTTTTATTCTTGTTTTTAAGTTAGGCTTTTTTTCATAAATTAACATTTTATTTTCTTGCATGTTGAAAAAAAATGATTGACGTTAATTCTTCTATTGGTGTTTTCGATTCAGGAATAGGTGGACTTACAGTTCTCAGGCAACTAATTCGATTTATGCCCGATGAACATTATATTTATCTTGGTGATACTGCTCGTGTTCCGTATGGTAACAAATCAGAGTCAATTGTTCGCACTTATGCTGAACAATTTACGCGTTTTTTAATAGCAAAAAGTGTAAAATTAATTGTTGTAGCCTGTAATACAGTTTCTTCTGTTGCATTAGATACTGTAAGAAAAATTGCCGGTGATATTGAAGTTATTGGCATGATTGAACATACTTCCTACGCTGCTTTAAGAACAACATTGAACAATAAGATTGGTATTATCGGCACTCGTGCGACAATTAATAGTAACGCATATCTTGAAGGTATTAAGTCAATAGCCGGTGGAGAAAATGTTAAAATTATCTCGCAAGCTTGTCCACTATTTGTTCCTATTGTTGAAGAAGGATTAATAAATCATCAAATTGCTTATCTTGCTGCACAAGAATATTTATCAAATTTGATAAGCGAAAATGTCGATACGATAGTTCTTGGCTGTACTCACTATCCTTTATTGTCTCGTGTGATTTCTGAAATTATTCCTGGTGCTACCCTGATTGATTGTGGTGAACACTCTTCCGTTGCAGCATTGAGAAGTTTAGCTGAGAAAAATTTATTACGCAAACAATCCTCTACAATAAATCAAAAGCCTGAAATTGAATTTTATGTTACGGATATTCCTTCTGTATTTTATGAGCAGGCTCAAAGATTTCTTGGTTTTCCTATTGATACACCTAAAACAATTGATTTCAGGGATTTAGTATAAAAATGGAAAAATTAATCTTAAAGAAAAATGCTGATGAAAGAATAAAACACAGTCATCCTTGGATTTTTAGCAATGAAGTTGAGCGGCATATAAATTGCCAAGATGGTGAAATTGTAGAAATTGTTTCTTCAACTGGAATATCTTATGGATTAGCATTCTATAATTCTCATAGTTTAGTTTCTGCTCGTTTGCTGTATACCGACAAATTTGATTATTCACTTATTTCCCAAAGAATTCATCGTTCACTTGAATATAGGAAATTCCTTTTTACTAACGAGGATTCATACAGAATTGTTTTTGGAGAATCAGATTTATTACCGGGTCTGATTGTTGATAAGTATTCAAATTTCCTTTCTGTTCAATTCCTGTCTGCTGGTGTGGATAAAATAAAACATACAATTATTAATGCACTTTTAGAGGTAATCCCAAATATCGAAGGAATTATCGAAAAAGATATTTCTACACATAGAAAATCTGAAAATTTGCCGGAAGTCGAGACTATTCTCTACGGAAATATTCCCGATAAAATTCGTTTCAGCGAAAATAATATTCTATTTGACGTTTCCCTCAAAGAAGGTCAAAAGACAGGTTATTTCTTAGATCAGAAAATTAATCGTAAGTTTCTTCAAGATATTGCGAAAGGAAAAACTATCCTTGATTGTTTTTGCAACCAGGGCGGATTTGCCCTAAATGCAGCAGTTGCTAATGCTTCCTATGTTTTAGGGATTGATATTTCTCAGAATGCAGTTGATGCATCGAGTAATAACGCTAAAATTAATAACTTTAATAACGTCGAATTTTGTAAAGATGATGTTTTTAATTTTCTTGAAAAAGAAAACACACGAGGGAAGAAGTGGGATATTATTGTTCTCGACCCGCCAGCATTTACAAAAAATCGTAAAACTCTCCCGAAAGCAAAAGCTGGATATGCAAAAATTAATCGCTTAGCTTTGAAATTATTAAATCAAAACGGTTTTTTAGTTACCTCTTCTTGTTCGCATCATATGAAAGAACAGGATTTTTATGAAATCATTCAGCGTGAAGCATCAAAGCAAAAAATAAAATTAAGGCTCGTTTATCGTGGTATGCAGTCGCCTGATCATCCAATTCTAATATCAATGCCTGAAACTCAATATCTTAAGTTCTTTGTTTTTCAATCGATTTGATATAACTTAAAATCTTCGAAAGCAAAAAAATTAATCTAAACTAAAATAATATTTTAAAAAAACACTCTATATAGTTTGTGTAATGTTGCTGAACACAAAAAAGGAATATTTATGGCAAAGAATGTTAAAAAAAATGCATTGAATAATACAGTTGTAAAATCTATTAAGCCAGGACTTAGAAAAGTAATGATAAATGGCAAACAAACAACTGTTGAAATCACCTGCAAATTTGATATTTCCGGTTTTGATAGAGATACAATTCTTGAATGGTATAGAATTATCAATTTAGGAAGACGTCTGGATGACAAAGCAGCCTTATATCTGAAAATGGCAAAGGGATGGTCTTATCACGCACCTTTTGGGGGACATGACGGAATTCAGCTTGCAATAGGTGTGTCTTTTCGGCAAAATAAGGATTTTTTATTCCCTTACTATAGAGATATGCTCACCTCACTTGCTGCAGGGATTACTCCTGAAGAAATTATTCTAAATGGGCTTAGTAAAGAAACTGATGTAGCGGGTGGTGGTCGGCATATGAGCAATCATTTTGCTAAACCATCTATTAGGATTCAAAATGTTTCCTCTTGTACTGGTAACCACGCATTACATGCCGCTGGAGTGGCTCGTGCTATTAAAAAACTTGGTACAGATGAAGTGGCTATTTGTTCAAACGGCGAATCTGCCTGCTCTGAAGGTTACTATTGGGAAGCTATCAACGTTGCCACTTTGGAAAAATTGCCTGTTGTTTTTGTTATTCAAAATAATAAATATGGTATTTCTGTCCCGTTGGCAGAACAAACGGCTAATCATGTCGTTTCTGATAATTATAGTGGGATGAAGGATTTGCTTATTATTAATTGCGATGGACGCGACCCATTCGATTCTTACCGAGCTATGCAAAAAGCAATTGAATATGCCAAATCTGGTGCTGGACCTGCAATGGTACACGCTGACTGTGATAGAATCGGTTCTCACTCAAACTCTGATCGTCACGAACTGTATCGATCCGAAGAAGAACTTGCGATAGTTCGTAGGCGTGACCCAATGTTGCAATTAAGGACTTTTATTTTAGAAAGTGGAATTGCAACAGAAGATGAAATAGTTAAAATCGAGGAAGCAAATAAACAAGAAGTTTTTGATGCTGCCGATAGAGCTGAAGCAGCTCCCAATGCAAACGGTAAATCATACGATCAATTTGTACTGCCAGAAGCATATTTCAAAGATGAATTAAATATCGATGAATTTATTGATACTTCATCTAATAAAGTGAGTTTTCTCGAAGCAATTAATCTTACTCTTAAAGAAGAATTTCGACGCAATCCTAAGAGTTTTCTTTGGGGACAGGATGTTGGGAAAGGCGGTGTTTTCAATGTTGTTAAAGGGATGCCGCAAGAGTTCGGAAAAGATCGCGTGTTTAATGCTCCTATTGCCGAAGACTGTATCGTTGGAACTGCCAATGGTTTCTGTCGATTCGATAGAGAGGCTCGTGTAGTTGTAGAAGGTGCTGAATTTGCAGATTATTTCTGGCCTGCAATGGAGCAATTAGTTGAATGCTCACACGATTATTGGAGAACTAAAGGGCAATTTACACCGAATATTGTCATTCGTTTGGCAAGTGGCGGTTATATTCAAGGTGGATTATACCATTCCCAAAATTTAGAAGCAGTATTTACGACTTTACCGGGAATACGTGTTGTTTGTCCTTCATTTGCAGATGATGCTGCTGGTTTGCTCCGCAATGCTATACGTTCCGAAGGTGTTACTTTATTTCTAGAACCTAAGTTTTTATATAATTATAAAGGGGCTTACTCTCATTTCCCGAATGAGAATTATTTTATACCTTTTGGAAAGGCAAAAATTATTAAACGTGGATCTTCAATGACAATTATTACTTATGGAAATGGAACTCACATAACTCTAAATGCTTTGAAAGAGCTTGAAAAAAATAATATTTCACCTGAAATTATTGATTTGCGTTCACTTTCTCCTTGGGATAAAGAAACTGTTTTTGAATCAATTCAAAAAAGTGGTCGTGCACTTATTGTTCACGAAGATAAAGTTTTTGGTGGATTTGGTGGTGAAATTGCATCAACAATTTCGGACGAAATGTTCAGATACTTAGATGCTCCTGTGAAAAGAATTGGTTCAAAGAACACACCGGTTGGGTTTGCAAAATCTTACGAAAATGAGATTTTATTAAGTGTAAAGGATGTTGTGGAATCTGCTATATCTTTGATGAGCTATTAGGGAAAAACTCGTATTAATTTCATTCTCTTTAACAAAAAATCGAATAACAGGGAATTCAAGTTATTCGATTTTTTATTATCATTTATTTAATTATTTACATGTTTTCATTCGTGAAAATGAGAGGATATGTGTAAGCATCATCATATTTTTGACGTGTTTTCAAAAAATTAGTTATATATTGACCACAGTTGCTTCCAATCTTGTTTTCTTCCATTTCTCCAATACTTAGTATTACATCAAAGCCTGATGCTTCAAGTTGTTTAACTAATTTGTGAACATTTGAATTCGAAAAGACCTCTGATACAATGTTATTATTTTTCGATGCGGCAGTTGGATTGACAGGTGTTAATTTAATTAAGAAAAATTCAGGATTAAAATACTCTCTAATAATATTTACATCAACTTCAGCATCTTTAAATAAAGCAAAGTTTAATGTTATTTTTCTATTATTTCCGCTATAAAATTTTTCACCATATTGAGCGATTTCTTGAAAATTCATTTTTTTGATTGGGATTATTTTATCTCTTTGAGCATAATTAGTTGAATGAATAGAAAATTGCAACTGAAATGTATCATCATATTTTTTTTTCTTTATTTCAAGTAATCTTGCAAAAAAAATATTTCTTCCATTGAAGGGTTAGAGCTTGGTGGGGTGTGCGCATTGGAGAAACCATGTCGATCTATTCGACAGAGAGAAGG
>CALGXJ010000106.1 GCA_937936035.1 Eximiradius proteiniborus | reverse complement strand
TGTCCAAGCACGTCTAAAAGAAGAATGCCCAGACGCCTTATACGTGCACTGTTCCAACCACTGTCTCGATCTATCCCTTCAAGAAGTTGGTAGATCGGTACTTCTTGTTGCGGATTCCCTTGGATTCGTACATGAATCCGCAAAAATGATTCGAAATTCCTCAAAACGAAAACGAACGTTTGCTGAGAGT
Source organism: Eximiradius proteiniborus (assembly GCA_937936035.1). Lineage (GTDB taxonomy): Bacteria > Bacteroidota > Ignavibacteria > Kapaibacteriales > UBA2268 > JAKIZO01. The sequence goes on along the minus strand of CALGXJ010000106.1, from coordinate 2,409 downwards.
TTCACTGATGCTGAACCCGTGCAACTGAAGTCTCTTTGCCCAACTCGGTGGTGTGTAAGAGCGTCTGCCATCAGTCGTGTGCTGGAATCGTACAAAGAATTGACGAAGACACTCGAAGAAATATCAACCGACGGATCATTTCGTGGTGAAGTTCAAGCGCGTGCTGCAGGATTGCAGATGCAGGCAAAAGAATTTCGTACATATTTCGGCCTTCTTGCCTGCAACAAGCTGTTCGGATGCTGCGAAGCGGTAGCAAAGCACCTGCAAGGCTGCGATGTCACTGCCAAAGGAGTATTCGATTCGATTCGTTGTCTGCAACAGACGCTGAGTGCCATGCGATCAGACGAAGCTGCAGAAAAGCTGCTCGAAAAAGCCGCTGCCAAGCGCGATGAATACGGTTTAGAGACGCGCGAAAAACGTCCTCGAAGAACACCAGCGCGATTGCGTCATGATAACACAGTCGGTCATGATGAGTTCATCTCAGAGGCCCAGCTGCTCAAAGCCGCCTATTTTGAAGCAGTCGATACCGAGCTCCTTGCATTGTCGCACCGCTTCAGCCAAGAGGATCTTTCTGTAGCCATCTCGCGGGAAGACTTATTACAAAACAAGTCCACCACATTGGAACTTGAAAATTGCAAGCTGCCTCCCGCAATAAACATATCGAAATTGAAACAACAGTTACCTCAATTCTTTGATTTGTGTGCTGTCCAGAATATTTCCCCCAAAGGAGCGAAAGATGCGGCTGCAGTAATCGCTGGCCTTGAGCCCGTAACACGGGCTATTTTCACAGAAGTGGAGAAATTGACCAGCCTTGTTTTGTGCTTGCCTATTTCTGCAGCGTCGGCTGAACGGTCGTTCTCTTCCCTCCGCCGGATGAAAACCTGGATGCGGAGCACTATATCGCAGCGACGACTCACACAGCTTGCCATCCTTGCGATTCACAGAGGTCGTTTACAGAATGTTGACATGAAAAGGTTGATGCAAACCTTCATATCAAAAACTGCTGAGAGGCACGCGATCTTTGGCAAAGTGTGACTTCGCTATCATTTGGAGCAGTTTTTATGTGTGCGACTTTTGTACACTTATCGTAATTTCCCGCTATTGTTCAGCACATATACATAATCAATGTACAAGCACATGACCATTTGTTCGAGAAACAAACACATATGCAATGAAAAGTTATATTTTATTATTATCAGATCATTAAAAGTTCACATATCAGCAATATCACTACGTATCAAATCCGAACTTGTCAGATCATAAATGTTCAGATATAAAAGATCGTACTTTAGCTAATGCAATTATCATTATGGTACCAATTTTACCAAAACTTATTATTGCATATGTGTCAGTGCTCCACGTATAATATCCGCATGCATTTGTTTTTTTATTAAAAACCGCTTCAGGTTTTTTCAAATAGAGTATTTATACCAAAAAATCGTTTCCTGCAACATATATACGTTAAGAACAATATACTGTCTTAAGTGTTTTTTATCAGGCTTTGCATACCACATTTTGATATATTGTTTTTCAGCGTGTCAATAAACCGTGACAGCAATTATGTTCATTTTGTTTCATCAATAATATTAGATTAAGTGGAATAATAGACGTGGCGATTAGTGAATAATGACCTGCTTTTAATAATGAAACTTGGCAATGAATTCAAGGCCAAACAAGAATATCACACTGTAAATTTATGAAATACGCTATACGTACTGTACAACTAACTCCCCTGTTGCTCTTGAAAGGAACAAAGTGAAATATGCTGAGCTAATTTTTAGTAAGAAATAGCAATTCAAGACATCATGAAAGCTTTCCTTGTTTTCAAGATTAGGAGATTATACTACTGTACAATTAACTGTATTCATTTTGTAAGGGACGGGACAGAAGTCTATTTCGGAAAAAGCTACAATTGAAAGAGAATGAATTATATATTTTTTCTTCGGTTGTAAATTATTTGAAAAGTATTTTTTAAAGTATATTTAAAAATTTGACAAATAGCTTGAAGTAATTAAGAAAATGTCAGAAAGAACCGCTCGATAATGCAACGACTTTAAAAATCTCACAACTCTCTAAAGGCCGAGCTTCTGTGCGTCACCAGCGCCTCAGTCCATCGAAGTGTCCAACTTTCAGTCCACAACCAAAACGAAACTTGTAAGGGTGACTCTGGGAACCTGGCCAAATTTGCGATTTTGGTAAAAAATCTTGCCCCCCCAAAATAAAAATCGTTCCCGCGCGCCTGATAAAAACTGCTGTAAATATGAAAATTTTGTACATTTATCAGTCGTAAATGTAAAAATATTACAGTCGGCCTAATTATTACGTAGATACCGGCGGTACCGATGTAGCGTTGAATAAGCGTTGTCACTTTTCAACATTAAAAAATTGTTAGAATTAAACCTGCGATGA
>CALGXJ010000105.1 GCA_937936035.1 Eximiradius proteiniborus | reverse complement strand
GATCTTTTCCCGTATTTTGGATTGAAAGCACTTATTTCTAATTGAACTCTATCGGCTGCATCTTTTCCTTCACCATAATCGCTGTTAGTTACAACATATTCAAATTTTGTGCGTTGCAAATTAAGAGAATCCGTATATATTCTGCCAGTAATAGGATTTTTTATCTCAATCTTTGCAGGGATAAATTCACCGGTACATTCATCAACAACAGTTCCAGCAACATTTACAGCACGGAAGAATGTAGGAACAAAAGCCATAAATATATCATAATCTCCTTGGTAACCTGGGATATCTGTTCTTCTCGAAGAGAAATAAAGAATATCTCCAGATGCAGGCAATGTGATAAACATTTCATCTTCTTTCGTATTAATTGGTTCACCCAGATTTTCCGGTGTACTCCAGGTTTTAGTTACGGGATCGTATCGAGTAACATAAAAATCAAGACCTCCATAATTTGGTTTGTGCCCATCAGAAGCAAAAAATAGTGTTTGATTATCTGCAGCTATGAATGGTGAAACTTCACGCCCTTTTGTATTTATTGCTTCTAAATTTTTTGCAGGTTTCCATTCTTCTAAATCGAAGTCCCAATCTGAGTACCAAATATCAAAATTCTTTGGAATATTTCTGCCATCGCTATTTGGTCCTTTTCTGGTTGAAACAAAATATAATCTACTTTGGTCAGGGGCAATTGATGGTTGCGAATCAAACACTTCTGAATTAATGTTCTTACCTAAATTCACAGGGCGCCCCCAACGATCACCTTCGATTGTTGTCTTGTATATATCGCAGTCTCCGATTCCATCGGGACGATTGCAACCTGTAAAATACAAAGTTCTACCATCGGCACTTATTGAAGCAACGCCCTCATTTAATTCAGTATTAACACCTAATCTTCCATAGTTTGTTGTGGTATCGATATTATATGGCTGAAAAAATACTGAATCCAATCTTTCTAACTTTTTTGCTGCCCAAAAATCATGAGATGGTTTCCCATCTGGTGTGAGCTTGCTGCCCGGTCTGTTCGACACAAAATATAAAGTTCTACCATCGGCACTTATTGTCGGGGCGTAATCCAATCCTTGCCAATTGACGACCGGCCCTAAATTAATTATTCGAATTCTTCTGCTTGCAATGATATTGGACTGTCCTTCAACCGGTTCAATCTTCATTGCAATTAAATGCATTTGGTTGCTTAATGCAGTCACGTCATTTTCTGTTGTGTTTTGAGAAAACAAAGGCTGCGAAATCAATATGCAGAGAAATAAATACAATGAAATCAGCGAAAATGTCTTAAAATTTTGCATTTACATCCACCTTGTTTGTTTACCAAAAATTAATGTTTTAATAATTTTCAATTAATAAATTACCTTAATTTCTTAAAAAATCAAAATCATTTATAATCAAAATTACAATATTTTCAAATTTTTACTCTCAATTCGATTAACATTCTCCAATTTGAAATTTTAAAGTTATCTCCGTAGTCAGAATATTTACTAAATGGATGATAATAATGAAATTGCGGAGACAAATAGTAGTTATTGTCAACTTTGAAGTCAAATCCAATATTTGTCGCAAGTCCAAATTGTAAAGAATTAACTTCTCGATAATCATTATCTTCAAGAATTATTTTATTCGAATTAGTTTCTGGGAACAATATTTTTACCTGTTCTCCATTTGGCAATAATATGCTTTCATCTAATATTTCTTTTTTATGTATTACATTCGATGATATAATATAGGAAATTGATGGTGCAATTTTAATAAACATCAAATCAAATCCGATAAACTTTAGATACGGCAGAATTGCTAACGCACTAGTGTTGATTTCGCTTGTATTTCTGAAATTAACTCCAACATATCTATTCTTTTCATATTCAAAGGCTTCTCTTTCCCTATAACTTGCTTTTACAGATATATTTTCATACATTAAAGCAAATCCGTATTTGATACTATTTTCATTCACAAAATCTTCCATATTTAATCCAAATGAATAGCCAAATTTATTTCCGTTATCGAACTTGCAGTCTTCGCAGTCTACGTAGCTTTTTCCTAACTGGTGATTCCCACCTAATCCAATAAACACCCCCGCTTCTTTGGGCTTTTTAGGAATGGAAGGAGTAAGTGGATCAGAAATTTGGCTAAAAACTATATTTATTGAAAAAACCGCTAGAACAATATATAGGAACTTTTTCATAAATTCACCAAAAGTTTTTTCTTGTTTATTCGACTATACACTATGTAATTAACAATTTAACAAAAAAACGTTACATAATTTATGGTAAATTTTGAATTAAGCGAAGAGAAGAAATCAAAGTTAAACTGGGTTCGCTATCTTGCAGTCAGAATATTAAGTCGTTATGAACGAAGCGATTCTTATTTGGACAAGTTATTAGCAAACGAACTTAAAAATAATGAACTTACTCAACAAGATAAAGCTTTGCTCACTGAACTAATTAATGGGGTTGTCCGCTGGAAGTTAAAATTAGATTGGGCTTTGACCGGATTTTATAATGGCGATTTTCAAAAATGTTTGAACTTTGTCAAAAATGCAATGCGAGTAGGGCTTTATCAAATTATGTTTTTAGAGAAAATACCTGCCTACGCAGCAATAGATGAATCGGTCGAGATAGTTAAACAAATTCAGGGCGAAAGAACTGCTGGGATGGTGAATGCTGTCCTGAGAAACCTTCATCGAAACTTAGACAAAATCCGCTATCCCGATAGGGAAGAGGATTTAGTCTATTATCTCGCAACTGTTCATTCTCACCCTAAGTGGATGGTTAAGCGATGGCTGGAAAGATTTTCAGAAGAGGAAACAGAAAAGTTGCTCATCGCAAATAATCAGAGATCATATGTTCCAATTAGAGTTAATCTTTTAAATTCCTCTATAGATAAGATTAAATACTTGCTTGATAAAAATAATGTTGAATACCTTCAGTGTGAATATTTTCCGCAAACATTTCTTTTAAAAAATCCAAAATTTGATATTACTGCTACTGAAATTTTTCAGAATGGCGAAATTACAATTCAAGACCCCAGTGCATCTCTTGCAGTTATGCTTGCCAATCCCAAGCCCGATTACAAAGTCCTCGATATTGCTGCCGCTCCTGGTGGAAAATCCTTTTTCCTTGCTGAACTGATGAGGAATCAAGGCAATATTTTAGCAATTGAAAAATATTCTTCTAAGATTAAATCTATTAATGAAGGCAGCCAGAGATTAAAATTATCGATAATTGACACCCTTGTAGAAGATGCTCGTAAACTTCGCTTGCAGGAAAAAGTCGACTTGATTTTTGCTGATTTGCCCTGTTCCGGTTTAGGAACTTTACGCAAAAAACCTGATATTAAATGGAAACGAGACACAGACGACATACCAAAAATTGTTGAATTACAAAAGGAAATTATCTCAAATGCTGTTAGATTTATGGCACCAGGTAGTGTTTTGATTTACTCGACTTGCACAATCGAACCGGAAGAAAACCATGAAGTTGTTTATTGGCTACTTGATAATTACAGAGACTTGCAGATTGATCCAGCCGAAAACTATCTGCCAAAAGAAGTATGTAAAGATGGTTTTATGCAGACTTTCCCCCATATTCACGGGATAGATGGTGCATTTGCTGCTCGCATTATTAAAGTTTAGTTCTTTGCGTTTATGTCGATATATTTAATATGAAATTGAACAAAAAAAATAATTTTCAGCACTCATCTCACGGTTCAGAAAAAGATAGATATTTGGTTACTTATGCTGATCTAATTACTCTTCTTTTGGGGTTATTTGTTATACTTTATGCTTCTTCGCAAGTTGATCAAGAAAAATTCAAGGAAATTTCGTCAGCCTTAACCAAATATTTCAAAAGTCGACCAGCAAACCCAATAGAAGGTGGCGATGGCGTGCTTCAATCAAGTCGTAGAGCTATCCCAGAACCTATGATTGCTCCTCGTGAAGCAAAGAGTATAAAGGAAATTGAAAGCCAGACGGCTAATGTACTCAGAGAGTATATTGCCAAAGGTGAAATTTTGCTTCGAACCTCTTCCGAAGGTCTTGTCGTTGTTCTGCCAGAAAAACTAATGTTTCGCTCGGGTAAAGCTGAAATTCAAACAGATGGCATTCCAGTTGTTGATTCTCTTGCTCAAATTTTGTCTACTCTGAACAATACTATTTTTGTTGATGGACATACCGATAATACTCCGATTAGGACTTTCCAGTATGAATCAAACTGGCATTTATCTGTTGCACGTGCCTTAAATGTTGGATATAGACTTATTTCACTTGGAGTACCCGGCGACAACATTATTATTAGAGGTTTTGCCGATAAAAGACCTGTCGATGATAACTCTACCGAAGAGGGTAGAGCAAGAAATAGACGTGTCGAAATCACTATTTCTAAAGTTGATATAAACTCTCCTGCAAAAGTATCACAATCAGACTAATTACCTATTATTGTTTTTTTATTCGTTAAAATAAGGTAATTTTGTAATTATTCTAAATTTTAAATGGGATTTTTATGCTCAAAAGTATGACTGGGTTCAGCAAGGTAGAACTCAATGAAAATGGAATTTACGTTACTGTTGAAATAAAAACATTAAATGGTAAAAACTTAGAAATAAATTGCCGATTGCCCAAATCTTTGTCTCACCACGAACTCGAAATTCGGGAAATTTTAAGGAATAATCTGTCCCGTGCAACCGTTTTTCTTTCTATTAATGTTGATGCCGACCCATCAGTCAAAAGTTTCAACTTAAATCTTGAAGCTGCTGCCGCTTGCTATAACGTTCTTAACCAAATTAAAAAAGAATTAAAGCTGAAAGATGCTGTCAAACTCGAAAATATTTTAGCTTTTCGTGATTTGCTCTATAAGCAAGACGATGCTATAAATGAAGATGCTTGTATGAAACTTATTACTAAGTCGCTCAAGCAGGCTCTCAAAAACCTTGATGCAATGAGACTTCGGGAAGGACAGCAAATTTCAAAAGATATTATTGCCAGAATGAAAAAAATCCAGGAAAATGTTCAAAAAATTGAACAAATCAGTTTAAATAAAGTGCCTCAGGAAAGAGAAAGATTGAGAAATCGAGTCGCTCAGCTTTTTGAAAGTGATGAAATTGACGAGCATCGCCTCCAACTCGAAATTATTTTGCTTGCCGATAAACTCGATATTTCGGAAGAATGCACTCGGCTTTATTCTCATTTCAAGTTTTTCAATGACGCTGTTAAATCTAAGGTTTCCGAAGGTAGAAAAATCAATTTTCTTTTGCAGGAAATTCATCGAGAAATTAATACTATCGGTAGCAAAGCAAATGATACCGAGATTTCTCACCTTGTTGTTCATTGCAAGGAAGAACTTGAAAAAATTCGCGAACAAGTGCAAAATATTGAATAATGAACAATTTCCTTGTAATTGCTTATTATTTCCCACCATCTGGTGGTCCTGGCGTCCAACGTGTTCTAAAACACATCAAGTATATTCGTGAGTTCGGTTGGCAACCAATTGTTCTTACTGTCGAAAATGGACAATTCCCCGCTCGGGATGAATCTTTGTTTGCTGAAATTCCGGATGATGTGATTGTTCGTCGAACAAAAATTTATGAACCTTATGATATTTACAGGTTTTTTACTGGCAAAAAGCCTGGCACTCCTATTGATGTTAATACTATAAAAAAAGATGACCAGGACCTGAATTTGAAAGAACGCATCGCTGAATTTATCAGAGCTACTTTTTTTATTCCAGATGCTCGCGTCGGATGGCTGCTTTCTGCAAAAAATGAAGCTATAAGAATTATCCGAGAACACAATTGCAAGGCTATTTATTCATCTTCGCCTCCTTATACTTGTTCATTAATTGCAAGATATGCTAAACGAAAAACTAATTTGCCTTGGGTTGCCGGTTTTCGCGATCCATGGACCGAATTCATTTCTGCTCCTAAACGTTGGTTCTTACCAGCTAAGATAGACAAATATTTGGAACAATCAGTATTCGAAGAAAGCAATTATGTTGAATGTGCTTGGGAAGGCATTATAAAAGATGCTTTGTCCAAATATCCATCATTGATAAAAGACAAATTTGTTCACATTCCGAATGGATTTGATTCCGACGATTTCCCGAATGTTGAATTCAAAAGAAACGAGAAATTTACGCTTACCTATACCGGTTCAATGTATGGCAGACGAAATCCATACTCTTTACTAATTGCTATCGAAAATCTTTTATCTCAAAATAAAATCAGCGTCAATGATTTCAGATTAAAGTTCATTGGGCGTTTTGGCAATGAAGTTCTTAATATGTTCAATAATTGTTCTTTCAAACAGAATATTGAAATTATTGGCTATATTCCACACAGAGAAAGCATTGCTCATCTTATGGCTTCCGATGCTTTGTTGCTTGTTGTAGATGAATCAAAAGAAAGCGAAGAAATAGTTCCTGGGAAAGTGTATGAATACATTGGCGTTCAACGTCCAATACTCGCAATTGCACCTATCAACGGAGCTATCGCTCGCTTAATTTATGAGACAAACTCTGGGAAAGTTGCTCACCAAACTGAAATTAATACTATTTCTGATATTTTTTTAGAATATATTAATTTGTGGAAATCAAATTCTGCGATTATTAGCCCAAATCTGGAAGTAATTCAACAATTCGAACGGAAAAATGCCGCTAAAAAACTTGCTGAACTATTAAATAGTGCAGCTACCCTAACTTAATTTTCAAAAAATTTGTAAATGTTTTGCCGCCTTCGTTTATCGTCATCTTAATTGGAAATACTATAAGCTTCATACCATAGTGTTCAAATCTGTCTGTATATTGAACTAATTTCACAGCATCTTTTTCTGTCAGTGCAATATAACGTGCATTGTTATTTTCAGCAAAGCGTCTTATTTTTTCAATATCATTTCTATCATAATAATAATGGTCGCTAAAATTTAAATAATTAACAAGATTGTAATCCATTTTTTTTACCATTTCATAAAATCTGTGAGGTTTAGCTATCCCTGCAATAGCAACAAATTTTTCCTTTTTTCTTATTCTATCGATTTCTTCAAGATTGCTTTTCGTATCTCCTAAAATATAAGGGTCTCCACTTTGAACAGTTACTTTTATGAAAATTGAATCTTGGTTTGTGAACTGCTTCAATTCATCTGTTATCTTTGCTCCGCCGGTTAGACATACAACATTTGCCCGGCTAAGCGATTCTAATGGCTCGCGTAACATTCCTTTGGGTAGTAAGTATGGTTTCTCGATTGTTTCTTTGTCTACAATCACAATATCGATATTTCTTTTTAACGCTCTGTGTTGAAATCCATCATCTACAATTACACAATCTATATCAAATCTTCTTTCAGCAGACAATGCTGCCTCTACCTTTGATTCATTTGCAATTATTGGCACCATTAACTTTCTCGCTAGCAAAACCAATTCGTCTCCGCCTTCGCGTGCATCAACTAATACTTTTTTACCATCGCAAATAATTATTTCACCTTTTGACTGTCTTTTGTATCCTCGCCCAATAATTGCTGGCTTTTTACCCAATGATTGCAACAATTTTACTAAAAGTTCTTCAAAAGGTGTTTTGCCGGTGCCGCCGACTGAAAGATTACCAACGCTGATAATAGGAATGGAAATTTTTGTCGAAAGGTGTTCTTCCCGGTCGTACCTGCGATTTCTGTATTTTACTATTTTCCCGTATACTTTTGAAAAAAAATTAGTTATCATTTTATCTGATTGAATTAATTGTATTTTCAATTTTAATAATCGCTTCCGAGACTTCTTCTCTCGTAAACTCTTTTGGAATATAATACTTTTCAGAAATAACAATACGTATCTTAGAAAACGGTAGTGGCAAAATAAATTTATCCCAGCTTTTCTTGAAAATAATCTTGCCGCTTATAAATGCACGAACAAGATAAAGGGGTACCTCACTTCTGTAGGCAATGATTGCTGCACCGTTCTTGAATTTTCGGGCAGGACCACGAGGACCATCAGGTGTTATAAAAATACTCGCATTTTTGGCTAATGCAGTTGCTTTTTCCAATACATCTTTGCTGTTTTTTGAGGAAGAACCTCTAATTAAGGAATAGTTCCACTTTTCTAATAGCTCTGCTAATATTTGCCCGTCTTTACTTAGGCTTACAATTGCAAATTTTTCTTCAATTTTTTGAGAAAAATATTTCCATATTGGTAGCATCTCTCCGTGCCAAAAAGCAAAAACAGCAGGCGTTTCTTCACATTCGCCAACGACTTTTATTCTCCAGGTTGAGCTTACAAGTGCAATTAATCTGTGCAGTATTTTTATTGCGATAGCTTTCATATAAATAAAAAATGCCTTCCAAAAAACAACTCGAAAGGCATTTTTTCTTTAAAATTAGCCTGATTACTTAATTTCTCTGTGAATAGTGTGACGTCTCAAAAAAGGATTGTATTTTTTGAGCTCCAATCTTTCAGGGGTATTTTGCTTATTCTTTGTTGTTGTGTATCTCGAAGCTGGTTTCCCTTCAGCTTTTGCTTCAGTGCATTCGAGCGTAATCATAAATCTTTGTTCTTTTTTTGCCATTTCCAAACTCCATTATACAATTTTAGTAATTACAAAATTAACTATATCTTACATATTTTCAAAACTTCTTTTTTAGCTCGAATAATTCCTGTTCGCTTTTCACTCTTAGCAACCACCTGATTTTTTCTTCGGTTTTGTATCTGTTTGCTGTGTGCTACGTGAATATTTTGTTTCGAGTATTTGTAATTTTTCCGGTGCAGATGTAATGAA
>CALGXJ010000104.1 GCA_937936035.1 Eximiradius proteiniborus | reverse complement strand
AATACCAGCAGCAAGCGCTGCGCCTTCTTGTGGGTCAGTTCCTGAACCAATTTCATCAATCAGAACAAGCGAATACTTATCGCAATTATCTAAAATATTTTTGATTTGAAACATTTGCGAACTAAATGTAGATAGATCGTTTTCTATTGATTGATTGTCCCCAATAGTCGAAAAAATCGTTCGAAAATTTGTCTTGCATTCTCCGAGTGGAAAAATTCCAGACAAAGCCAGAGCAACGTTCAAACCAATGTTTTTTAGTGCAACAGTTTTCCCTCCAGCATTAGGTCCCGAAACAAGATGCCCACGAATATTATCTGTGAATTCAATCGAAAGAGGAATAACGCTATTTTTCCCTTTTGATTGAACAAGAATTGGATGACGAATATTTTTTAAATAAATATAATTATCTTCTTGATCCAATATTTCTGGCTTAATCCCACCATAATGCATAGCATACGAAGCTCGGGCAAAAATTGAGTCAATATCAGCAATTATTCTTGCATTTGCAATCAATTGATGGCTTTCTGAACCTATTTCCTGCGTTACATTTCTTAAAATACGCTGGATTTCTCTCATTTCTTCATCGCGCAACAACGATAAATCATTGTTCAGTTCAATTATTTCAGTAGGTTCCAGAAATACTGTAGCACCAGTTTGCGATACTCCATGAATAATTCCTGATATTTGCCGTTTGTGCTCAACTTTCACGGGAACGACAAAACGCCCTTCCCGTATAGTGAAGAATTCTTCTTGCAGCATTTCAAAATCAGAAAACTGCCGTACTATTTTGTTTATCCTTGAACGAAGTCTTGCCGATTTAATATTTATTTCATGTCTTATCTGAAAAAGTTCTCTCGAGGCAGTGTCCTTTATTTCACCTGTATCAGTCACTATATCCAAAATGTGTTTTTCTAATAATTTGTTGTCGTAGAGATGATCTATATACGAAAAAAGCATCGGAAATTCTTCAGACTTAGGCTTGATATATGATCTTAAATTTCTTGCAATTCTCAACAAATCAAGTATTTCGAGTAGCTCAGTTGGCAAAAGCATTGCATTTTGAATCTGCGATTTATATAGCAAATTCAAACTATCTCCTATGTTTTCAAGCGGAGGATTTTCATTCCTGAAAAGCAAGACGAGAGCCTCGTCTATTAATTGATGCTCTCGTCTTAACTTTTCTATATTGTCAGTTGGCTTTAAATCGAAAATGATTTTTTTTGCATCTTCGCTCTTACAATACTTAGCAATATATTCGAGAACGCTTTTAAATTCAAGTTGCCGTAAAGTTTCGGCAAAAGGATCAAACTTTTGCTGAACATATTCGCTCATCAATTACCTTCCAGAAGCTCTTTTACTATTTTTTGCACTAAGCTACCTTCCGCTTTTCCAGCGAGTTCCTTCATAGTTGGTCCCATAACCTTTCCCATATCTTTCATAGAGGTAGCACCAACTTCTTTTATTTTGTTTGCTACGAACTCTTTAACTTCATCTTCAGTCATCATTTTAGGTAAATATTCCTGGATAATTGCAAGTTCTGCTTCCTCTTTTGCAAGCAATTCAGGGCGGTTAGCTGATTTATACATTTCAATCGCATCTTTGCGTTTTTTTGCCGCTCCATTCAAAATTTTAAACTCTATTTCAGGAGTAAGTCCTGTTTCAGAACCGCTTTTGTTAAATTCAATAATAGCAGCTCGCAATGAACGCAAAGCATCAATACGAACCTTGTCGCCGCTTTTCATTGCAGCTTTCAAATCATCGTTTATTCTTTGTTCCAAATTCATTTATTTTTCTCCTTTTTTTACTTTTAATGTTTTTGAATATTCGCTTTGAGTGCCTTCGCCGATTGCTTTTACTCTGACAAACCAATTTTCATTTGGGTCTAAATCAATTACTTCAATTTCTGTAATGTCCCCAACATCTGCATTTTCGTAATATTCTGCAAAACGCGTGAATTTTTCGTCATATGCAATATCTAATATGTATTTTTGAATATTTGGCGAACCTATCCAAGAAAGTATACATCCGTTTTCGTGAACATTTTTTGCAGGGAAAAGATCCGGCGCTGGAATTGCTGTCATTTTCCAGCGAGGATTGCCAGAAAGCGCTGAAGTAATATAATTTGTTGCTTCACCACTTCCGTTATATTCAAATACTTGAAAAGAATACACAGTTGAAGGTTCTAAATTTTCTACTTTGCATTCATTTTTTGTTCCCGCATATACTACAAATGCATTATCATTAATTTTACTATCACTTGAACCAAATTTTGAGTTCGAATTATACTCGTTTCCATCTTCGGGCATCCCTCCAATTGATTTACCTTTCGAAGCAACAACTATTCTCTTTTCTCCATTTCCATTAACCCAAATAAGTTCTATACTCGATTCACCTGGCTGGCGGAATGCAATCCCTGACGCTTGTTTTGTTGGTTCTTCAGCTAATGTTGAAAATTTATGCTGAGTTGATACATCTTCTTTTGCATCCGGTTTGTAAATTGATAACATATACTGTGTTTTTGCTTGCAATCCTTTTAAAGTAATTGGAATTACTGATTGCATTCCATCAAAAACAATGTAATAGTTTCCTTTGAACGGCTTAATCTCAGAAATATCCACGCTTTCTTGCATAATACTGCCTTGCTTGAGATCTTTTGCATTTATCGCAGCATCACTTGCTGGGTGCAATACAACTACTGTTCTCTTGTTATCAGTGTTGATTACAAAAGAAGCAGATTTTTCGGATATTTTTTTTGTTAAAATTTCATTTTTTGCAAAAGAATAATTAATAAGTAACAATAAGCTTAATAAATACACGATAGTTTTTTCCATAACATTCTTCTAGTCTCGTTTAACAAACAATTACATAAAAACGCAAGTTAATCAAGAAAATTGTTTTTTACAATAGCTTTAACAGATGTGAACGACATCCATTTTTGCAATCCGACGCCCCGAACCCATCTGCAAACTTTTCAGCTGTATTATTCAAGACATAATACTTTACAAGCGAACATTCAGTATGCTCTCCTAATTCAAACTTTTCAATTTTGATAATCTTGGAATATTTGCTAGCAAGCAGATAATCAATATGCCAGCGAATTTTTTTATTCCGGGCAAGATGACGATTTATCCTTGCGTCAAAATTCTTGCGGGCACTTCCGCAATATAAATATATCCCTTTCGGAAAATCTACTTTGCCAAGCTTCCCAATATTAATACTGATTTTTCTACTAATTTGAATTTGCAAACAATAAGTGGAAAAACTATTTGATTGGATGGTCATAAATTCTATATTTTTTGTATAGTTTCCCTTTTACTGTTGTTTGCAAAGCTCGGTTCATCATTACATTATCTTCGAGTATCCATGATGCCTCTCCATAGCGAATTCCATGTTTTTCAGAACGCACTCCAAGCTCATAATAAAGAACCGCATCAATACCAGTTTTCTGGAATTCTGGCAATACACCTAATACAATAACTCTGACAAGATTGATTTGCTTTTTCTTTGTAAGCAAATGCCAGATACCCGTTAGCAAACCACCTGATTTGTTATGTTTGAGGCAAACATTAATATCTGGCAGGGCAAGCACAAATCCGGCAGGTTTGCCGTCTATCTCGGCGATGAAAGTAAAATCAGGTTCTGCAATTTGTTTCAAATCTGCTGCAAGAAAATCAAATTCTTCATCTGTCATCTTGACAAAACCCCAGTTGGGTTCCCAAGCACCATTATATATTTCTTTCAAAGTTGCCACGTCTTTTTTAAATTGCACCTTGTTTCGAAATGCCACATTTCTGACAGTTATTTTGTAACGCTCTCGAATTGCAGATTGCAAGCGGATTAATTTATCAGTTAAATAATCTTCTTTATCAAGTAGATAAGCATACAAATCTTTTGCTTTCAAAAATCCTGCATTTTCAATTAAAGAAATGTAATATTGAGGGTTGTATGTCATCAATACTACAGGAGGACTATCAAAACCTTCTATTAGCAAGCCGATTGTATCATTTAGCGATAGATTAACCGGACCTCGCATCGTATCCAAACCTTTTGATTTCAGCCATTTCTCAGCTTCCGAAAATAATGCATTGGCTACAGTTTGATCGCTCAAGCACTCGAAAAAGCCAAAGAAACCAACCTTATCTTTGTGCGTCGAATTGTGATTATCATTCTTTATTGCTGCAATACGTCCAATAATTTCTCCGCTGTTATTTTCTGCAACAAAAAAAGCAATTTCAGAATGCTTAAAAAATGGGTTTTTCTCGGTATTAAGTGTTTTTAGTTGGTCTGCTAATAGTGGCGGGACAAAGTTTTCATCGTTTTTGTAAAAATTCCATTGTGCTTTAATAAATTTTTTTAACTCTGTTTTTGGTTCAATTAAACGAACAGAAAAATCCATACTTTTACCTGATTAATTAATACTTCTATCCAATTTTATTTGATTAATCATATCAACAAGTACCATATCAGAAATTAAAGCCATTGCTCGGCTTGTTGCTTGTGGAATAGTTTCTACTAAATTACTTATCCGATTAACTCTTTGAGTATATGATTTGTTAAAAAGTAAATTAAGCCCGGAAAATTCATTACTTCTTCTGTAAAATGAGCAATTTATTGTTATTTCTACAGAATTTGCATCAGGGGAGTTTTTCTTTTCGCTATTTATTGCTGTAAAGTTAGTAATTCTGCCTTCAAGAATATAATCCGGATCATTTATGCTCGACGATGGATGAAATCCACCTGTAAATACTCCATAAGATGATATACGAGACAACAGGAAACCTGTTGCTAAATCATCAAATTTTGAAACCCAGCGATTATAGAAATATACTTGCAGTTTTCTTGTTTGTGCGTCAGTTGCTATGATATGGTCAGTATTAAATTCATCATTGATTGTAATATTTCTCAATTGAACCGAAACAGGAAGCGTATCCAGATTGACAAGCATCAATGGCTCATTAGAAAGCCTGTAATACTTTATGTCTGGATATGGTGATTTCAGATTTATGCAAGCAGTCAAAACAAATATGAATAACAAGTATAGTACTTTTTTCATTCTGATTTCCGACATTATAAGTATTATTAACACAAAATAACAATTTGCTAATAAAATAAAAA
>CALGXJ010000103.1 GCA_937936035.1 Eximiradius proteiniborus | reverse complement strand
AAAGCACCAACTGCAGCTTTTTGAAGCACAACGCTTGGACCGGAAGTTTGGTGTCCCTGAATGTTAGTCATAACGCGAATTAGATTTTTATTAGCAACAGCCCATCCGATACGGAAGCCGGTCATAGAATATTGCTTGCTAATGCCATTTATAAGAATTAATTTGGAGTTTTCACCCAAATCTTTTGCATATTCATAGCAATTAATTGGTTTACGTCCGTCGAAAATTAAGCGATGATAAATATCATCCATTATTAAATAGAGATTACGTTTTTCGCAGAATTCAACGATATCACGGATAAAATCTTCAGAATACATAGCTCCGGTTGGATTGTTCGGGCTATTAATGATAACACATTTAGTGTAGGAAGTAACAACCCGTTCAATATCCTGCATTCTTGGATAAAAACTTCCATCTTCCGGATATACAGGGACAGGCACTGCACCGATGAGTTTACACATTTCAGGGTAAGAAACCCAGTAAGGAGCCGGGAAGATACATTCTTCCTGAGGGTTTAGTATTGCCTGAAGAGCAACCATAATGGCCTGCTTAGCACCGCCAGAGATAATAACGTTTTCGGGTTCAACTTTTCTATCGTAGAAATCCTGAGTATATCTAATAACAGCTTGTTTGAGTTCGGGAATTCCATCGGCTGGGGTATAACGAACTTCTGCACTATTTAGTAAGGAGACAGCTTGAAGAATAGCATCGAGCGGGGCTTTTGTTTTGGGCTCACCACCACCGAGATGAATAACTGGCTCACCTTTTGCCCGAAGGACAGCAGCAATTTCGTTAAGTCGAAGGGTGGCTGATTCTGAAATTGATTTTCCTATTAAACTAATACTCATAAAAAAATACTCCAATAAATTAAATAAATAAAGTTATTATGAATTATGTGATATTGTCAAATAGTAAAAACGCTAATTAAGCAGTATCAGAGGAGACAAACTTTAAAGGAAGCGAATATTTGAAGTAAAATATATTCATAAAATACAATTCGTTACATAAATTACATTTATTAAAAAACAAATATTATAATTTTAAATGAAAAAAAAAAATGAAATTCAGCAAAATAGATTGCTGAATATAAAAAAAGCCCGATTTTTCAACCGGGCTTCTGAAAAAAGGTGTGAAACGTTATTTCACAACCGGGATATTTATTGTGTAGATGCCTTTAGCAGTTACAATTTGAAGGTAGTAAACACCAGTGGAAAGTTGAGAGGAATTGAGCATAAACTGATGAGTGCCAGCATTTTGGAATTGATTTTCAAAGAAAATTGATTTTACTGAGCCATTAGCATCAACGATGCGAACTGTGGTATTGCCACTTTCAGGCAAAACGTAAGTAACAACTGTATAATCATTAGCAGGAAGAGGAGCAGCTTCAGCTTTGAACTGTGGAACTAAAGTTGTAGAATAATCATCTTTAATACTTGTATAAACTTTGTTTACAGGATTATATTCAGCCCAAGGTAAGTCCCAGCGTTCAGTATGGAAAGCACCACGATATGTAACTTTGTCGAAGAATGGATCGTTGAGGGTAATAGCGGCATTAGAAGCAGTCCAGTTAGCATTATTAAGATAGTCGGCATTGTTTTCGGGGAGTGGGTTAAACACAGCAGTAGTTCCAGGGAATGCACCGGGTACTTTTGCATAATCGGCAACTGGACCAGCTTGATTAATAAATCTATTACCGTATTCTGGTTTGGCAAGCCAGTTAGCATCAACACTTCCTTGTGGAGTAGTTCCACTACCGAAATAGAAGAATTTATTATTTTTTATTCCATAGAAATCATTGAAGCGAACCATAATTGAGTCGTTGGAAGCAGCAAGGACGGTACTATTATTAGTTAATTCAACACCAGCATTATATCCAATAATAACTGAATTAACGAGATTCATACGGCTATTGCGGCGAATTTGAACCGCGGTAAGATGTTTTGGATGGTATTTATTAGCACCAGTTCCAACTGTCCAACTTGTATCAGCAAGAGGACCTACAACAGTAACATTTGAGAAAATTGGGTTAGTGTAAGGAGTATTGTATGAGGATTTTGAATCGTTATCGCTTTCGAAGGCTTCGGAATTTGATTGGTCAGCAATATCTGAGAAACGGACGACAAGAGCGTGTTGGACTTTGCCACGGAAGCCATTATCCGTATCCATGTCGTCATCAATTGTATTGTAGGAGATTAAATACTTAGCATTTACAGTACCACCGAACCATTCGAAAGCATCGTCGCCGGCATAAGAAACCATCACATGGCTAATAACAGTGCGACGTCCAACACCGCCCATAGTAAGCGAGTTAAGTTCGTTATCTGGTGATTCAGCAATACCGGCAAATTCGATGCGAACATACTGAACGACACCACTTGAATCGTCATCGTCAGCGACTCCGCCTATAGGACCATATTTTACATCAAGACCACCTTCGATAGCAGCTTCGCCGAGATTAGTGGAAGCTTTGCCAGCAATGATAAGTCCTCCCCAATCACCACGGTCGCGATTGCCAGCAGCAAAACCGGAAGTCATCACGATAGGTTTTTCGGGAGTTCCTTTAGCATAGATTTTACCACCGCGTTTGATAACAATAGCCGAAACATCATTTGGGTCGCCAAGAATAACTGTACCTGGATCAATTCTTAAAGTAGCTCCGTCTTCAACATAAAGGACTTTTCTCAATTGATAAATTTTTGAGGCACTTAAAGTAATCGTATTCGTCAAATTTCCACCAATGAGTGAGTCTGCAGTTGCAGGAGGAGGAGTGTATATATTAATTGGGCCTTGGATTCCATAAAGGTCTTCGTTGCCAACTTCGTTCATTTTAATCCAAACCTGGGGTTTTCTGGGTAAAGTAATAACTGTTCTTCCAGAGGCAGCGTTTGGATTGCTGCTTGTAACGTCTTTATATGATTTAGCATTTTTTGCAAGAGCTAATAAGTTCCAAGGACCATTCTGGCTTTCGGACCATTTGAATTCGAAAGTTTTTCCCCAGGTGCGTTCGCCTGATTTAGTTAAAGTATCCCAAGTAATAGCAATGGTTTGACCTACGCGGTAAGTTGAATTAGCTTTTGGCTCTTTGATAGTCAAAGAGGGCTCCGCAGCATTCAACGCATAGGCGAAAATAAAAGCAAGTGCAAGAAATAAAGCATTTTTCATCAGATAATCCTTATTAAGTGAACAAAATATTTATTAAAGTTTATATCCTATTCCAAATGAAAATGAACGCCCTTTATTAGTGGAAAGAACATTATTTCCCATTTGTTTCCAAGTTATTTTTTCATTAAGAATATCTTTGGCAACAAATTTTATATCAAGGGTGTTGAAAATTGATTGTGAAATAGTCAAATCGATAACATTTCTCGGCATTTCGTATACGTGTGGGTCGCTTACAGGATAACGAGTGATATCAGCGACCTGAATTATTCTTTTACCAGCAACGTTGTAGCTTGTATTGACAGAGGTCCCCA
>CALGXJ010000102.1 GCA_937936035.1 Eximiradius proteiniborus | reverse complement strand
AACATAATTGTATTGAATTTAATCAAATTACACTCAACTTATTATTTCGTTTCAAATTGTAATTAATTGTCTGTTTTTTTGTTAGATTATTTGTGTACAAATAAAAAAATAGAATATACATATACTCATAATAATTTTTTTCAAAACAAAAAACTCCGCTATTTCTTTTAGCAGAGTTTTTTATTATCGATCTTTAAAAAAATTAATTTGCCGAAATATCTGTATCATAGAATGTTTTTTCTTCTGCATTGGCTACTACAGTATTTGAATTATCATCATCTGTTGCTACACTTTCAACCCTGAAAACAATAGAATCTTTCTTTTCATTCAGTTCTCCAATGGCTTTTGCACCGGTTTTTAAATTCCCTTTCAATATCTCTTCTGCCAACTCATCTTCTACATATCTTTGTAAAGCACGACGCAACGGGCGAGCACCAAATTTCTCATCGAAACCTTTATCGACAAGAAAATCTTTTGCTTCGCTTGTCAGCTCAAGGTCAATTCGATTAACCTTCAATCGTTCCAATAATCTAAGCAATTGAATATCTATAATTCCATAAATATGCTTACGCTCTAACTTACGGAAGATAATAAAATCATCAATTCTATTTATAAACTCAGGATTAAACAAGCGCCTGACCGATTCCTCAATCGTAGATTTTACATTTTCGTACTCATTCTCAGCTGTTTTCTCAACAAATCCTAATCTGCCTCCTTCCTTTAAATCTCGAGTGCCAACATTGGAAGTCATTATTATTACAGTATTTTTGAAATCTACCTTACGCCCTAATCCATCTGTAAGAATTCCATCATCAAATACTTGAAGTAAAATATTGAATACATCTGGATGTGCCTTCTCTATTTCATCAAGCAATATTATTGAATATGGCTTTCTGCGAACTTTTTCTGTAAGCTGACCTCCTTCTTCGTATCCAACATAACCAGGAGGTGCACCAACCAGACGAGAAACCGTGTGCTTCTCCATATACTCGCTCATATCTATTCGAATCAGAGCGTCTTCGTTGTCGAACATCACGCGTGCAAGGGCTTTTGCCAATTCAGTCTTGCCCACACCTGTTGGTCCAAGAAACATAAATGAACCAATCGGGCGCGATGGATCTTTCAGCCCTGCTCGAGCTCTGCGAATTGCTTTAGATAAGTGCTCTATTGCTTCGTCTTGTCCGACAACCATTGCCTTCAACTCGTCAGAAAGCTTCAGCAATTTGTTTGATTCACTTTCTGCAATTTTATTGACAGGTATTCCCGTCATCATCGCAACAACATCTGCAATATCGTCTTCTGTGACTGGAAACACTCGTTCCGAAGATTCATTTTCCCACTTTGCTTTTTCTATTTCAAGATCATTTAACAAATTTTTCTCAATATCTCGCAGCCGTGCAGCTTCTTCAAAGTTCTGCTGCTTTACAACTTGCGTTTTTTCATTCCGAATCTGCTCAATCTTTTCTTCAATTTCAATAATATGCTTTGGAACTACAATGTTAGCAAGATGAACTCTCGCCCCTGCTTCATCCATCACATCAATTGCCTTATCCGGGAACATCCTGTCCGTAATGTATCTCTCCGCAAGCCGGACACAAGCTTGAATTGCTTCGTCTGAATAAATCACATTATGGTGAGCTTCGTATCTATCTTTTATGTTATTCAAAATTTGTAAAGTCTCGTCAATTGATGGCTCATCCACTAATATTTTCTGGAAACGACGTTCTAATGCACCATCTTTTTCAATATATTGCCGGTACTCATCAAGTGTAGTCGCACCAATACATTGAATATCTCCTCGAGCCAGAGCAGGCTTGAACATATTCGAAGCATCAAGCGAACCGCTTGCACTTCCGGCTCCGACTATTGTATGTAATTCATCTATAAACAATATCACATCTTTTGCTTTTTCAAGCTCATTGAGTATTGCTTTCATCCTCTCTTCAAATTGTCCGCGATATTTGGTACCAGCAACAATCGAAGCTAAATCAAGTGTTACTATTCGCTTATCAAACAGTGCTCGCGAAACTTTTTTCTGCACTATTCTTAATGCAAGCCCTTCCACAATTGCAGTTTTGCCAACACCCGGTTCGCCAATAAGCACCGGATTGTTCTTCTTACGTCTCGATAATACTTGAGATACTCTCTCAATTTCTTTCAAACGTCCCACTACTGGATCTAACTTGCCTTCTATTGCAAGCTTTGTCAAATCTCTACCAAAATTATCCAGAACAGGTGTTTTAACCTTTTCTTTTGGTTTAGGTGTTTGTGGTATATTTCTTTGCGAATATTCCTGCTTCATAGTCCCTCCTGAAAGAAAATTGTCCAGCTCTCGGCGAGCACTATCGTAACTAACAGAAAATTGCGATAGTATTTGAGCCGCAATATTTTCTTCATCCCGCAGTAACGATAGCAACAAATGCTCAGTCCCAATTACATCTGATTTATACAACCTTGCTTCAAGCAATGTAATTTTCAATACTTTTTCTGCTTGCTTCGTCAATGGAATATTCCCTATTGTCATTGTTGCATTGCCTGTTCGTACTGTATCTTCAATCGTTTTCTTCAATTGAAACAAATCAACATTCAGATTCTTCAGCATTTTTACTGCAAGACCTTCGCCTTCACGAATTATCCCAAGCAGTAGATGCTCTGTGCCGATATAATCGTGCCCCAAGCGTATAGCTTCCTCACGACTTAAGCGAATTACTTCGTTTACTCTATTCGAGAAATTTGCTTCCATCTTTTCCTCTTTTGTATATTAATTCGTTTTTCATATAGACGTTTTCCAAATTTTTTTATTTATCTTGCCGCTTACGTTTTCTATCCAACATTATTATCGTCATTTCTTTAAATTTTTTAATTTGACTAAAAATTACTATTTTTAGTTACAAAAATAATCATAAATGACAATATTGTATGAATTTGAATGAAATTACACAACCAATTAAACGTGAATTAGATGATTTTAACAAGTTTTTTAAATCGAATTTAAAAACGAACGTCCCTCTGCTCAATTTGATTATAAGATATTTGACTTATAAAAAAGGCAAGCAGGTGCGTCCTGCTCTTGTTATGCTTTCGGCTTCTCTTTGTGGTGGAATTAATACTCGCACCTATATCGGTGCTTCATTAGTGGAAATGCTTCATACTGCTACTCTTGTTCACGATGATGTTGTCGATGATGCCGACGAGCGTAGGGGAATCGCCTCTATCAACAAAAAATGGAACAACAAAATCGCTGTCCTGATGGGCGACTATCTGCTTTCTAAGGGATTGCTAACCGCCATTGAAAATAAAGAATTCGAATTCCTGGAAATTATTTCCAGTGCTGTTCGATCAATGAGCGAGGGCGAGCTTCTTGCTATTGAGAAAAGTAGAACTCTTCGCGTTACTGAAGATGATTATTTCAAAATTATTAATGCTAAAACTGCATCTCTGCTGAGTGTCTGCTGCGAAATCGGTGCTTTTTCTGCAACCAACGACAAAAATGCTCAAAATCTTCTGCGTGATTATGGCACTTTCTGCGGTCTTGCTTTCCAAATTCGGGACGATATCTTCGATTTTACCTCCTCGAACTCCGATATTGGTAAACCTGTTGGAAATGATTTGAAGGAAAAGAAAATTACTTTACCACTTATTTTTACTTTAGCAAACATAAGCACAGATAAAGCAAAAGATATTATTTCTGCAATTAAAAAGGGAAATTTAAGCAAGAAAAAAATTCGTGAGATTTTTGATATAATTATCGAGGCTGGTGGTATTGAATATTCCCGCAAAATTGCTTACAATTACTCAGAAAAAGCAAAGCTGTGCTTAAAAGATTTCCCCGATTCAGACGCAAAAAAATCTTTGCTAAATTTTGCTGAATTTGTTGTATCAAGAGATTTCTAATATGGCAAAAATTTCACCTTTTTTTGCTCTCGATGCAGTTAATCTCTTCGAAAATAGCAACTATGATGATGCTATTGCCTTGTGTATTGAAGGTATAGAGCAATTCCCCGATTATCTTACCGGCTATGTTACTATTATTGATTTATTTATTAAAATTGGCAACTCCCAAAAAGCTAAGGAATACTTGGATAAATTCAAACTGATTTCAAATAATCACAAGCAAATTTCTGAACTTGAAGAAATACTTCTTTCTTTCGAGCAGCCTCAGGATAATTCAATTGCTGACGACAATGAAATTTCTCCTGATATTGAAGAAGCCATCGAAGAAACTGCTTTAAACAGCATCATCGAAGCCTATCAAATTGAATTAGAAGACAATCAAGATAGTGAGCTTGAATTAAGTGATAGTCAGGATAGTAGTTTCGACGAACTAACGTTTAACCAATCTGAACTTCAAACTGAAATTGAACAATCTGATTTTATTCCAGATAATCTTGAAATCTCCGAACTTCGACAGAGCTTTGAAGAAGCACCTGCTAATTTGACTTTTGAAAAAAATAATCAAGACGATTCTTTTGAAAACAATCTTATTCAAGAACCAGATATTGAAACTGAAATCGAAATTTCTGATGATGTTTCTCTGCAGTCGATAAATTTGCCGAAAGGTTTTCTCAAAGCTTTTGCAACTGCAATAATTCCTGCTGATTATCATCCTTCTATAAATGTTGAAAATAAACTATTGATTGATGGGCTTTTCGACTATCTTTTCTATGACTTTTCGTCCAACAAAAATTATTCAAATATTGAAATTGAAGCAAACTTCGACATTAATTCAATAATTTCGAAGTATGAAAAGAAATCAGTTCAAGATGACGAAATACAAAAATTAGCTGTAAAAATTGCAAACCTCAGTAAAATTGAAATCTCTGAACCAATTGAAGAGGGGCAAGAAGAGGAGCCTGTAGATTACACTCCTCCTGCTACTGAAACTATGGCTAAAATACTTGTTCAGCAAGGTCAATTCGAAAAAGCACACCAGATATATCTCACTCTTGCCGGAAAAGAGCCTGAGAAATACAATTATTATTTAGAAAAAGCCAATGAAATATTATCAAAAATTAATCAACAAGAATAATTTTTGTACTTAGAACAGTTC
>CALGXJ010000101.1 GCA_937936035.1 Eximiradius proteiniborus | reverse complement strand
CGATAAATGATAATGGGTTGATGGTGATAGGAAATAAGCCGATCAAAGCGAAAGTTATTGGTGTGTAAAGTGGGCGGTAGTTTATGTCGAAGAAAATTCAACTGATTTGTATTTGAGTTTTATAAAGTGCTTTCATACGGGAAACATTATCTCTTAATATCAGATGATAGAAAAAATCGAAAGAAACCATACAGTTTGTAGTTGGTGACGACGAAATTTTGATAAAAAGAAAATAAATAAATTTTCTAGATCTTTGAAAATACGGTTGATACAATAGGAAGAACTATTGTATAAGAGGAGAGAAGCGCAACGAGGCAAAGCGAGTGTGAGTATAACAACACATGAGGCGGTAAGTTACTAAGAGCACACGGTGGATGCCTTGGCACCAAGAGGCGATGAAGGACGCGGCTACCAGCGAAATTCTTCGGGGAGCAGGAAGCATGCTGTGATCCGGAGGTGTCCGAATGGGGAAACCCGGCGGGGGTAATGCCCCGTCATCCCGAAAGGGAGGCGAACGCGGGGAATTGAAACATCTAAGTACCCGTAGGAAAAGAAAGCGAATGCGATTCCCTTAGTAGCGGCGAGCGAAACGGGAACAGCCTAAACCGGTCTGCATGCAGACCGGGGTTGTAGGACCTCAACAAAGCTATCCGTAGATGTAGTTGAACTGTCTGGAAAGTCAGGCCATAGAAGGTGATAGCCCTGTAAGCGAAACATCGAAAGAAGCGAGAGGTATCCTGAGTACCACGGAGCAAGTGGAATTCTGTGGGAATCTGCCCGGACCACCGGGTAAGGCTAAATACTACTTGGTGACCGATAGTGAACCAGTACCGTGAGGGAAAGGTGAAAAGAACCCTTCAGAAGGGAGTGAAATAGAACCTGAAACCGTGTGCTTACAAACGGTGGGAGCAAATCGTCGAAAGACGAGGAGTGACCGCGTGCCTTTTGCTTAATGAACCAACGAGTTGCTCGTTACGTGCGAGGCTAAGTGTCTCCGTAGACACGGAGCCGTAGCGAAAGCGAGTCTGAATAGGGCGACTGAGTACGTAGCGGCAGACGCGAAACCGTGTGATCTATTCATGGCCAGGATGAAGCGTGGGTAACACCACGTGGAGGTCCGAACCGGTGTGGGTTGAAAACCGCTCGGATGAGCTGTGAATAGGGGTGAAAGGCCAATCAAACTCGGTTATAGCTCGTACTCCCCGAAATGTATTTAGGTACAGCCTTGCGTTAGTGTCCAGGAGGTAGGGCTCTGATAGGGCTAGGGCCGTTACCACGGTACCGACCCCTGATAAACTACAAATGCCTGAGACATAATGCGCAGGAGTGAGGCAGTGGGGGATAAGCTTCATTGCCGAGAGGGGAACAACCCAGACTATCGACTAAGGTCCCCAAGTAAATGCTAATAGATAAAGGAGGTTCAGTTGCATAGACAGCCAGGATGTTGGCTTAGAAGCAGCCATTCATTTAAAGAGTGCGTAATAGCTCACTGGTCGAGCGACTGAGCGCCGACAATACTCGGGACTAAGCATTTCACCGAAGTCATAGGATGCTGCAATGCATCGGTAGGGGAGCATTCTGTATCGCGTCGAAGGTGCATCGTGAGGTGTGCTGGAGCATACAGAAGAGCAAATGTTGGTATAAGTAACGATAACGGAAGTGAGAATCTTCCGCGCCGAAAGTCTAAGGTTTCCTTGAGCTCTGTTCGTCATCTCAGGGTTAGTCGGCCCCTAAGTCGAGACCGAAAGGTGTAGTCGATGGGAATCAGGCAACTAATAATATTCCTGAACCACCGAAAACTTTAAACACAGGGACGCAGGAGCACAGGCTATAAGAGTTAATGGCTATCTCTTATAGCTGTAGCACACTGCCGAGAAAAGCTGTGTGTATAGTTTAGGTGACCGTACCGGAAACCGACACAGGTAGACAGGTTGAGTATACTCAGGCGCGCGAGTGAGTCGCTGTTAAGGAACTCGGCAAATTGACCCCGTAACTTCGGGATAAGGGGTGCCACGGCAACGTGGCCGCAGAGAAATGGCCCAGGCGACTGTTTAACAAAAACACATCTCTCTGCTAACTCGTGAAGAGGAAGTATAGGGAGTGACACCTGCCCGGTGCTGGAAGGTTAAAGGGAGGGGTCAGCCGCAAGGCGAAGCTCCGAACTGAAGCCCCAGTAAACGGCGGCCGTAACTATAACGGTCCTAAGGTAGCGAAATTCCTTGTCGGGTAAGTTCCGACCTGCACGAATGGTGTAACGATCTGGGCACTGTCTCAACAGCGAGCTCGGTGAACTTGTGGTACCGGTGAAGACGCCGGTTACCCGCACTGGGACGGAAAGACCCCATGCACCTTTACTGCAACTTATTATTGGGTCTGATTGCATCATGCGTAGGATAGGTGGGAGACTGTGAAGCGGAGCTTGTGGGCTTCGTGGAGTCGCCGGTGAAATACCACCCTTGATGCAGTTGGATTCTAACCTGGCAGAGTGGATCTGCAGGGACAGTGGTAGGTGGGCAGTTTGACTGGGGCGGTCGCCTCCCAAAAAGTAACGGAGGCTTACAAAGGTCACCTCAGCACGGTCGGTAATCGTGCGTAGAGTGCAAAGGCATAAGGTGGCTTTACTGTGAGACCGACAGGTCGAGCAGTTGCGAAAGCAGGTCTTAGTGATCCGGCGGTTCTGTGTGGAAGGGCCGTCGCTCAAAGGATAAAAGGTACGCTGGGGATAACAGGCTGATCTTGCCCAAGAGTTCACATCGACGGCAAGGTTTGGCACCTCGATGTCGGCTCATCGCATCCTGGGGCTGGAGAAGGTCCCAAGGGTTTGGCTGTTCGCCAATTAAAGCGGTACGTGAGCTGGGTTCAGAACGTCGTGAGACAGTTCGGTCCCTATCCAGTGTGGGCGCAAGATACTTGAGGGGACCCGCTCTTAGTACGAGAGGACCGGAGCGCCCGGACCGACGGTGCATCTGTTGTCATGCCAATGGCACAGCAGAGTAGCCATGTCCGGAAAGGATAAGTGCTGAAAGCATCTCAAGCACGAAACCTACCCCAAGATTAGGTATCTCTTAAGGACCCAGGTAGACGACCTGGTTGATAGGCTTCAGGTGTAAGCGTAGTAATACGTTCAGCCGAGAAGTACTAATAGTCCGTCGACTTACCTCCCTCGTGTGTTGTTATACTTGCACTCCTATTGCTCTCTCTCCTCTTACACAATAGCTCTTTTCGCTTGGTGACCATAGCGTAGGGGAAACACCTCTTCCCATTCCGAACAGAGAAGTTAAGCCCTAACGCGCCGATGATACTGCTACGGTGGGAAAGTAGGTTGTCGCCAAGCTCAATCGTAAAGAAAACCCGTAATCTATTAGATTACGGGTTTTTTTTTGCTTATTTTTATATTCTAAAACAAAATTTATTCTGTTTCGTATTCAATAATAAACAACGATATTCATTAATAAACACTTAAAAATATTATGTCGCAAGATATTAAAATTGCACTCTCTAAAGATCTGATTTCTGATAATGCAATTAATGAAGTTGCCTCGTCGATAGAAGTTTCCAACGATGCTTTGAAATTTGTGTTTTTCAGCTCGAGCTACAACAAATCCCGAATGCAGAGCGCCTTGGCTAAATATCTCGGGCAAAACGTTTTGGCTTGCTCCACTGCTGGTGAAATTTCGCCCCGTGGAATTACTAAAAACACTACTGCTGCTGCTTCAATAAGTAGCAAGATTGCGAAATTCAAAAAATATGAAATAAATGATTTAATCAAATTTAATATACAAGATGCATTAGATATTCGTCGCGATTTTGAAAACGAGTTCAACTATAATATTAAAGATGCCGATAAATACGCAGGTATATTGCTTATTGACGGCAAATCTATGCTCGAAGATAAAATTATCGCTTTGCTATACAAAGTGTTTATGCCAATTCGAATTGTTGGCGGTTCTGCTGGCGATGATTTGCATTTTGTTGAAACGAACGTCTATAATGATAATGAACTTTGTTCTAATGCCGCTTCGTTTGTTTTGCTTCGCTGCGAAACGTCTTTCCGAGTGTTCAAAACTCAGTTTTTTAAACCTATGATCGATAAAATTGTTATCACTGATGCCAGTCCGCGACAAAGAATTGTTTACGAAATAAACGGCGAACGAGCTGCTATTGAATATGCGAATATCCTTAATATTCCCGTTGAAGATTTGAATCCTTATATATTAGCCAAGCATCCATTGGTCTTGCAAATTGGGAATAACCTGTACGTTCGATCATTCGAAAAGATGAATCCCGACTACAGCCTTTCAGTATTAAGCGCTATTGATGTTGGGCTTGTTCTGAGAGTGGCTGAACCAACTGATATTGTGCAAGATTACAATAACTTGTTTGATCATTTGAAAACTGAGCTCGGCGAAAACTACTTTTTCGTTGCTTTTGACTGCGTTCACCGTCGTTATCTTACTGAGAAAGAGGGAGCGTTTGACGAAGTAAATAATATGTTCAGATTGCAAAAAGTGGTTGGGTTTAACACCTACGGCGAACAATTTATGGGTATGCACACAAACCAAACTCTCACCGGTATTGCCTTCGCTCTGTAAGTTCAGTTTTAAAACTGAATTATTTTGATTGAACGAGATAAATATCTATTTATGTGAATGTGAAACACATAAATAGGTGAAATTATGGATATTGAAAAACTAAAAGGCGAACCTAAAAGGGCGTTTGAGCAGTTTCAGAAATATCTGAAATTGCCTAAACCACGCAAAATCGAACAGCTTGCTTCGGACGAAAAAAAATTTCAACTGCTATTCGGTTACTATAAAAAATGGGATTGGGAGCAGAGAGCTCGATTGTTAGATGGTTTTGCTCATAAAAATGATATTGTTGTTGAAGAAATCACAATCGCTGAGCTAAATAAAAAATTAACGAATGAACTGAAAAATTTTTCTTGGATTTTTGCCGATGCTATAAAAATAATGAGTAAGAATTTATCTGATGTTGTTAGCGGAAGTAATGAAATTGATTTTGACACATTTTCAAAACAATTATCATTAATTTTGAAAAACCTACAGGATTTTTTAAAAATCAAAGAATTTTTGCAGGAAATTCAGAATGAAGATTTAAATTTTGCAGATAAGATTTTTGTGCAGGAGAAAGTGAGAGATGCTCTATTTGACTTGAAGAACATAATATTAGAAGAAGTTGAAAAAAATGGTGTTGAAAACTTTCAATTATAATTTTTGATTATTAGAAAAGAAAAAATTAGTTTTAGAAATTATAATTATCTCATTCACATTATTTTGGTGAAGAAATGTCCGAGCAAAAAAATCAGCACCAAGGCTATTTGCTGTTGGGAGTTGCGCTTGCTATCGGTAT
This sequence comes from Eximiradius proteiniborus, assembly GCA_937936035.1. Classification (GTDB taxonomy): domain Bacteria; phylum Bacteroidota; class Ignavibacteria; order Kapaibacteriales; family UBA2268; genus JAKIZO01. Next base: position 23,721 of record CALGXJ010000101.1, on the reverse strand, counting down.
TATTGTCTCATCTTTTATTCTATCGCAGGCAATAAAATCGAGGAACTACAATTCAATATCGGTAAAAGGATTGGCAGAGAAAAACATTGTATCAAATATTGCAGTTTGGGAGCCACAAGTGCAAGTATGGTCGGCAAATTTGAGCGAAGCTTATTCGAAAATCAAGCAAGATGCCGATAGATTTTACAATTTTTTGCTTTCGAAGGGCATTCCAAAAGATGAAATTACACTTGTGAGTTTAGAAAACACTGTTACATACGAAAAGCAGGGCTATGAAGATAATGTTGCCCGAAAGACAGGTTACCAGCTAATTCAAAGGTTCCGAATAGAATCCAAAGATGTGCAAAAAATATCCCGCATTTCGCAGGAAGCTTCTGAAATATTAAGTGCCGGAGTAGAACTGATTTCCCAGCCTCCGGATTATTATTACAACGGATTGGAAAATGAGAAAATTGAACTATTAGGACTTGCTACTAAAGATGCCTTTCGACGTGCTGAGGAACTTGCAAAAGTTGCAGGCACAAAAGTATCTGGGCTTAAATCAGCGACACAGGGAATTTTTCAGATAACCGGCAAGCATTCAATGGAAGTGTCCGACTGGGGCATATTTGATACGAAATCGATAGAGAAAACAATTAAGTGCGTTGTAAGCATAGAATTTTATACAAAGTAATATAGATTTGTTTATATAATTTTGGTTTTACAATGAAGTTTACACGAGTATTTACTCGCGGGGGATTAAATCCCTACGAGATGTTCAACTATACGCTTCGAAAGTCCATCCTGCGCAATCCAGATGGTTCGCTGGTTTTCGAAATGGATAATGTGGAGGTTCCAACTCACTGGTCTCAGCTTGCAACAGACATTTTAGCTCAGAAATATTTCCGAAAAACCGGAGTTCCACAATACAACAGCGATGGAAGCCCGATTCTGGACGAACACGGGAATCAGGTGCTTGGCAGCGAAAATTCTGTCAAGCAGGTGGTTCATCGTTTGGCGGCAACCTGGAAGCATTGGGGCGAGAAGTATGAATATTTTGATACGTCGGAAGATGCAAATATTTTCTACGACGAATTAGTTTATATGTTGCTCAATCAAATGTGTGCTCCGAATTCTCCTCAATGGTTCAATACCGGGCTTGCATATGCCTATGGGATAAAGGGGACACCACAGGGGCACTACTACGTTGATCCCGAAACTGGAGAAATTACAAAGTCGGAGGATGCGTACACCCGTCCGCAACCGCACGCTTGCTTTATCCAATCAGTTGAAGACGATTTGCTAAACGAGGGCGGAATATTCGACCTTGCTATGCGCGAAGCAAGAATTTTCAAATTTGGCAGTGGCACTGGCACTAATTTTTCATCGCTTCGTGGTGAACGAGAGCAACTATCCGGCGGTGGTTATTCATCGGGACTAATGAGCTTTCTGAAAATATTCGACCGTGCAGCCGGAGCAATAAAATCAGGGGGAACTACCCGGCGCGCAGCTAAGATGGTGATTGTAGATATTGATCACCCGGATATTGAAGAATTTATCGATTGGAAGGCTCGTGAGGAAGAAAAAGTAGCGGCTCTTGTGGCTGGCTCGCGTATAGCCAAGGTGTTTCTGAATGCCATTTTGGAAGAGGCTGTTCATAACGGAACAGATATTAAGAAGAACAAGGCTTTGCGTGTACTTGTTCAGAAAGCAGTAAACCGCGGAATTCCACTCAATCATATTAACCGTGTCCTGGAGCTTGTCGATCAAGGCTTTACCTCGCTCGAATTTCCGGTGATGGACACTCACTACGAAGGCGAAGCCTATATTACGGTTAGCGGGCAGAACTCCAACAACAGCGTTCGTGTTACGAACGAGTTTATGCGGGCAGTAGAAAATGATGAAATGTGGGAACTCAAATGGCGGACTACAAAAACAGTGAAAAAAACAGTTCGCGCACGCGATTTATGGAATAGAATTAATCTGGCGGCCTGGAAATCTGCCGATCCGGGGTTACAATTCGACACAACAATTAATGAATGGCACACTTGCCCTGCCTCGGGAAGGATTAATGCATCGAACCCTTGCAGCGAATATATGTTTTTGGATGATACAGCCTGCAATCTTGCAAGTTTGAACTTGCTTAAATTTTATGATGAAAACGAACATATTTTCAAAGTTGATGAATTCAGGCACGCAGTAAGAATCTGGACGGTAGTTCTGGAAATATCGGTTCTTATGGCACAATTTCCATCACGCCGGATTGCAAAACTTAGCTACGATTTTCGCACACTGGGCTTGGGATATGCAAATCTTGGTGCGTTGTTGATGGTGCACGGCATACCTTACGATTCGCCGGACGCACTTGCCTGGACTGGTGCAATTTCTGCAATTATGACTGGCGAGGCTTATGCAACTTCTGCCGAGATGGCTCGAGAGCTCGGTGCGTTCCCAGCGTTCGAAGCAAACCGCGAAGATATGCTACGTGTGATACGTAATCACCGCCGCGCCGCATACAACGCAATGTCGGCAGAATATGAAAATCTAACAATAAAACCGATGGGAATAAATCCCCGCTATTGCCCCGAATATTTGCTAAATGCTGCTCGCGAAGTGTGGGATATTGCTTTGCAAAGAGGTGAGCAGCACGGCTATCGCAATGCTCAGGTTTCAGTAATTGCTCCGACCGGCACAATAGGGTTGCTGATGGATTGCGACACAACCGGCATTGAACCTGATTTCGCAGTTGTTAAATACAAGAAACTTGCTGGCGGCGGCTACTTCAAAATCATCAATCAATCTATCAGAAAGGCTCTTACCAAGCTTGGATACAGCAAAAAGCAAATTGACGAAATCGAAAAATACACAATCGGTCACGGCACTCTTTCCGGTTGCCCGCATATTAACAAGCAATCGCTCAAAGCAAAGGGATTTACGCAGGAAAAAATTGATATTATAGAAAAAGAGTTATCGAACGTATTTGATATTCGTTTTGCATTCAATAAATGGACTCTTGGCGAAGATTTTCTGCTGAAACTTGGAATTTCGCAAGAGGAACTCGACTCGCCTAACTTTGATTTGCTTAAGCGGTTGGGTTACAAGGAAGATGAAATCGAGCAAGCAAACGATTATGTGTGTGGGACAATGATGATAGAAGGGGCTCCGCATCTGAAAGAAGAAGATTTGCCGATATTCGATACGGCAAACAAATGTGGCAAGCGCGGGCAGCGATTCATCAGTCCGATGGCACATATAAGGATAATGGCAGCAGCGCAGCCGTTTATCTCGGGTGCAATTTCGAAGACGGTGAATTTGCCATCAAATTCAACAGTTGCCGATATTGGAGATATTTATCTGACTTCGTGGAAGTATATGCTGAAAGCAATAGCACTATACCGCGACGGTTCGAAACTTTCGCAGCCGCTCAATTCAGCTAATTTTGCAAATATAGACGAAGTGGTTACTCTGGGCGACGAAAATACACTGGACGAAACCAAAGGACCTCGCGAAGTGCAAGAGATAATTGCCGATAGAATTCATTACAAGCTGGTTCGCCATAAACTACCGAAAAAGCGTCGCGGGCATATTCGCGAAGCTCTTATCGGTGGACACAAAGTGTTTCTACGCACCGGAGAATACGAGGACGGTTCGCTTGGCGAAATCTTTATCGATATGTACAAAGAAGGTGCTTCGTTCCGTGCGTTGATGAATAGTTTTGCTATTCTTACTTCGAAAGCCTTGCAATATGGCGTCCCGCTCGAAGAGCTTGTAGATACATTTACATTCACTCGTTTCGAGCCGTCGGGACCGGTGGAAGGACACGAAGCAATAAAATTTGCAACTTCTGTTCTGGATTTTGTTTTTCGCTCGCTGGGATATGATTATCTAAACCGCACAGACTTTGTTCACGTTAAAGCTGTAGACGAAGTTCCCGTCAACGGTAATGGCAAGAACGGCAACGAACACAAAATAGACGAACCTGACCGTGAAGAGAACAAAGATAATTCAGGCGAGGCAAGCGATTCAGCTTCCTACGACGAGCCAATAAGCAATATTAAGATAAGCGAAGATGGTGAACTTGTTCCCGAGGAAGCTGTTGCGAATCCGAAAGCAAACGGGACAGCAACAGCAAACGCATTGAAAACTTCTGCCGAAGCACGTTCTATGGGCTATACCGGCGAATATTGCGTCAATTGCGGTTCAATGAAGGTGAAGCGAAACGGTAGCTGTACCGTTTGCGAAGAGTGCGGTTCAACGAGTGGTTGTTCTTAATAGTTTTGCAGAATATACAGATTGAGGCTGTCGTGTATTTTTCGGCAGCCTCTTTTTTTTGAATAATTTGTTAATAAGTTCTATCAGCAGAGCAAACAATAATTGCCTATTTATCAACGACCTGACCGTTTGGGAGCACCATCGGGTAGTCCGGGAGAATTTGCCCTTTTTCAATTTTCTTCAACTTGTTTTTGATGAGCACACGGCGTAGCGGAGCGATTCGTTCGAAAAATAGGATACCTTGCAGGTGGTCGTATTCGTGCTGAAACACACGAGCGAGAAAACCGCTGAAAGTCGTCCGATATTCTTTCATATTCACGTCATTATACTGAACTTCGATTTCGAGAGGGCGTTCGACATCTTCCCAAAGCTCTGGGACGCTTAGGCAACCTTCTGTTAAAATCTCGGTTTCGTCCGAGAAAGCGATTATTTTAGGGTTGATAACAACAATTGGGTTTGGTTTCTCTTCTTTATTTAAATTGGTATCAATGACGAAAATAGATTTAGTTTCGCCGATTTGGTTTGCAGCAAGCCCAACACCATTGCCGGTGTTAATCATAGTATCGATAAGATTATTGGCAATAGTTTTGATTTCGTCGTTGAAATCTACTACATCCTGCGTTTTTTGTTTCATCACAGGATGGAAGCAATTATAAACAGGGACAACAGCCATCATTTACCATAATTAAATATTTAAAAACGATAAAAATTTGTTTATATTGCCATTTATTTGGATGATCGTAGTTTAATAATATTTGGAGGAATTGATGAAAAGATTAAGTCTCATAGCAATTATTTTGTTGCTGGTGGCTGATGTGTTTGCTTCTGCCGAAGTGAACCGTAAGGAAATTGGTAATTTAGTGATAGAGAATATACCAGAAATACCTGCAAGCTTGCAGGAGAGGCTGGAGCAATACCAGAATGTGCGATCAGCCGGACTTGCCGGCTGGGCAAGCGACAGCAGGGGAATTTATATTCTCACACGCTTTTCGGAAACGGCACAGGTGCATTTTGTGGGGCAACCCGGCGGAGCTCGCCGTCAGCTTACGTTCTACAAAGAGCCAATTGCAGGGATTGCAGTCCGTCCATCGAAAGAGCGGGGCTTTCTATTCAGTAAAGATATAGGTGGCAACGAGCAATACCAGATATATTATTTTGACGAGGAGAACGGTAGCGTTCGGATGCTGAGCAATGGCAAATCGCGTTACGGAAGTTTTAAATGGTCGGCTGATGGAGAAAAATTTGCTTACACGTCGAACGAACGCAACAACCGTGACTTTGATATTTACATCTACGATTTCAAATCCGGCAAATCCCAAATGGTTTTCGAAGCAAAAGGGCAATGGAGTTTTCTTGATTTTTCGCCCGACAGTAAGCAAGCATTGATATACAATTATATTTCTATAAACGAAAGCTCGGTTTATTTGCTTGATTTGAGCACAAAAAAATACGAGAAATTAGTTGAATACAGCGAAAAAGTAGCAATGGGCGATGCTGAATTTACCAAAGACGGCAAAGGTGTGTTCTTTCTCTCAAACTATGGGAGCGAGTTCAAGAAATTATTTTATGTTGATTTGAAAACAAAAAAAATCACTCCGATAACCGATGCGATTGATTGGGATGTGGAGGGCATAACAATTTCGAAAGATGGGACAAATCTTGCATTTTCTGTCAATGCAAATGGTTCGAGCAAAGTATATATACTGAACACCAAAACATTTAAGTATTCAGAGCCGAAGAATTTGCCAAAGGGAGAAATTGGAGGTTTTGCATTTTCGCCGGACAGCAAAAGGTTTGCATTTACAATGAATTCGTCGTTTTCACCGGGCGATGTGTTTGTTTACTCCCTGAAAGATCAAAAGGCAGAACAATGGACATTTAGCGAAGTCGGTGGGCTCAACACATCAAAGTTTATTGAGCCAGTGCTAATTCAGTATCCAACATTTGATTCTGTTGATGGCAAGCCGCGAATGATACCGGCTTATTACTACAAGCCAAAGGGCAATGGACCATTTCCCGTTGTGATAAACTTTCACGGGGGTCCCGAAGGGCAATTCCGTCCGGGATTTGCTTCCTACTTCCAGTTTTTGCTAAACGAGCTTGGGGTTGCGGTAATTGCTCCGAATGTACGTGGAAGCGATGGCTATGGCAAAACATTTCTTGATCTGGATAATGGATTTTTGCGTGAAAATTCTGTGAAAGACGGCGGGGCATTGCTTGATTGGATTGCAAAACAGCCCGAACTCGATGCTAAACGCATTTGCGTTTACGGAGGTTCCTATGGTGGCTATATGGTGCTTGCGATGATGACACATTACAACGAACGTCTTGCAGCTGGGATAGATGTGGTAGGAATATCTAATTTTGTAACATTTTTGGAGAATACAAGCGAGTATCGCCGCGACCTTCGCCGTGTGGAATACGGAGACGAACGCAACCCGGAAATGAGACAATTTTTGGAAAAGATTTCGCCACTAAATAATGCACATAAAATATCGAAACCATTATTTGTAATTCAGGGATTGAACGACCCGCGAGTGCCTACATCCGAAGCCGAGCAGATTGTTGCGAAAGTGCGTCAGAACGGCGGGGACGTGTGGTACTTGCTTGCCAAAGACGAAGGGCACGGCTTCCGCAAAAAGTCGAACCGCGATTACTACAATGCAGCTGTTGCGTTGTTTTTGAAGGAAGTGTTCCGATTGAATTAATTTGTGTGTTGTGAAATAAATCCAACTGGGCTTGCCCAAAAGCGGGTGAGCCTGTTTTTTTATGATTATTAAAATAATTAGTAACAAAAAGAATTATTTAAGTGTATATATATTGCTAATTAATAATATTTTGTAAAAATATTTGGTGTTTTATGAAGAAATTTTTTATTGCAATTTTAATTGGATTTTTGTTTATGCAAGGGAACTCTTTTGCTGTGGATAAATCGCAGATAAAAGAGCACCTGAGACGAATGAACAAAGAAGATTTCCGTAATTTTTTCTCTTCTCACAAAAAATATAAAGCGTTGGACGAAAACATTAAATCGTTGGTCAGGAAAAATCAATTGCCCGTGCGTGCCAAAGAAAACATAACTACGCAAAAAAGCTTTCAGATGGAATTGCCAGCTGAGCGGTATTTCCCGGCAGAGTTCGAGGAAGTGCAGGCTATATTGATTGGATGGCCTTATTATTCATTCGACAAGGAGATGCAAATTCAGTATCCGCTCGAACAGCTTTTCGAGGGCAAGGCACTATATTATGATTTTGTTAAGCAGGAGTATAAGCTTATTGATGTGGTAAATGTTCCTGATGTATTTGATGATAGCGAATATGCATATATTTATGCAACGCTTGCAGATGCAATTCAGAAAGAAGCCCAGGTGTGGATAAACGTTTGGAGCGCAGAAGATACAACGGACATTCTTGAATATGCAGCAAGTGTTGGCAAGCCATTGTATAATTACAGATTTTTTGTAAATCCGGGTAATTCATTCTGGTATCGTGATTGCGGACCTGTTGGGTTTTATTATGGCGACCAGGATAGCGTTGCTTTCTTGGATTTTGAATACTATGGCGGCAGACCTCTTGACGACGAAATACCGAGCAGGCTAGGCAAAGAACTTGGTATTCCGGTTTATTCAACTACAATTGAATTCGAAGGCGGGAATATTTTGGTTGATGGCGACGGAACATTATTTACAACTAATGCAATAGTCGATGCAAATGCAGATGGCGAAGGGCGTATGTATCTGGACGAATCAAGTCCGCTCGGATTCAGTGTTGAGGAAAAGCCGGTGCTCACTCTTGCACAGGTGCGTGATAGTTTGACTTATCTGATGAACCTGAAACGCATAAAAATTCTCGACAGGCTTCGATATGATGGCGGAACGGGGCATATCGATTTGTATGCAGATTTCTACGACGAAAACACTTTTGTTTTCACAAAATATCCATCCGAACTTTCTTCTTTCTATGATTCGAAGCTGACTTCGAAAAACATTGATACTCTGCTTAAGCTTACTTCGAGAAACGGGAAAAAATATTTGAGCCGAAATATTCCGCTTCCGCGAAAAGATGACGGTACCTGGTACAAAAGTTCAAAAGAATACGAAGGCTACACACGAACATATTCTAACCATTTGTTTGTCAATAAAACAATTATTCAGCCGGTATTTTATACTGAAGGAGTTGGCGGGAGCAAGTCTGATTACGAAGAAGCGATGACTGCACTAAAACAGGCTTATCCCGGCTACAATATTGTGCCGATTGATGTACGCTCTTTCGATGGTTCTGGCGGGGCAATTCATTGCATCACAAAGCAAATTCCTGCAGATAATCCGCTTCGCATTTTCCATTATCCGATTTCGGCGGCTGATTTGTTCGAAGATGGCTACAGAGTGGACGCAGAAATTACAAACAGAAGCGGAATAAAGAATGCAAAAGTTTATTGGAAACGTAGTTACGACGAAAACTGGAACTCTGCTTTATTGCAGAAAGACGAGAACAATAAATTCACTGGATTTATTCCAAATTCCGGACTTAACGAAGGCGACACTATCGTTTACTACATCTATGCAGAATCAAATAACGGAAAGTCGATAACCAAGCCGATGGTTGCACCCCAAGGCAATTATCAGTTTGTAGTAAGTTACGTTTCAGTCAGAGACAATTCAGTTAGCGACGACGAAGTAAGCGAAGTGTTCCCAAATCCGGCGAACGAATTTGCTTCAATCGAGTTTAGAAACATAAAATCAGGTAAGGCAAAGATTAGCATAATTAATTCTACTGGTGTGCAGATTTATTCAAACACTGTTGATTTGCTTTCGCAGTATGATGTGATTACAATCAACACATCAAAATTGCCTGTTGGGCTTTATTACTTGAATATTTCGTTCGACGACCGAAGCTCAATTATGAGAAAGATGAGCGTAGTAAGATAATCTGAAAAATTAGCATTGAAAAATTCAGGCTACACGATTTGTGTAGCCTTTTTTAATTAAAACTTCTGTGGAATTTTTAACTAAATTAATGTTAAAACAATAAGAAAAAAGGGCGTTCCGAAAAACGCCCTTGCTCTTATTGCTCTACAACAGTTGTTCGGACGTCGAATTCGGGTGGGTCCTGGATGGTTTTTTTGACGGCACAATGATTAGCAGCTGCAATCAAGGCAGGCAGATATTTATCCGGGAAGCTCGAAGGCACTCGTATATCGAGCGTGATTTTGCCAACTTTACGATTGATAAAATCATATTCGATATCTTGAATGATTTCGATACCTTCGGCGGAAAGTCCCCGGCTATCGCAAAATCCTTTTACATAAATACCGGCACAGGTGCCGAGAGAAGCAAGAAATAAATCATAAGGTGCGGGTGCAGTTCCGTCGCCACCACCCTCGACAGGTTGGTCTGTTTGAACTGTGAAACCGTTGAATTCAGCATAAACTTTTTTGTTTCCAGCAAAATAAATTCTCATTTTAAAACCTCTTTTTAAAAACAATATTCCATTTTGTTCATATAGTCGTTGCAAACAAAAAATTATTTTATTATTAATTACAGCTAAGTAAATTACAATAATTTTACTGCTAAATACTCTTAATCTATTATTTCAAAAATTCTTGAGAGCATAATATGATAGAATTAAATCAGCATTCAGAACGCACAACTTGCATACTATGTGGGGAAGAATTGCACAAAGTAGAGAAAATGGAAGACAGAATCTGCGATTTCTGCGGGCAGGTGAAGGCTGTTCCGGTGGTCTGCGACAATTCGCATTGCATTTGTTCGGATTGTATGGAAAAAACGCCCGAAGAATTCGTAATAGATAGATGCTTGAAATATAAAGGAATTAGCCCTATTGAACTTGCTGTGGAGATAATGAACTCGCCTGTTATTCGTATGCACGGAGCAGAACATCATATGATTGTGCCGGCTGTGCTTACAACTTGCTTGCATAATTACCATAAATCAGAAGAAAGCCTGAACGCAAAGCTAAATGCAATTGAACGCCGTGCCAAAGAAGAAACACCACGCGTCTGCTCGTTCGATATAAATACCTGCGGTGCGGCAATTGGGCTTGGAGTGTTTCTGAGCACATATCTGAACCGCGAACTAGTGGACGAAGACGAATGGTCGCTTTCGAACCAGATAACTGCAGGTGCACTGAAAAAAATTGCCGAGGCAGGGGCACCACGTTGCTGCAAACGCGACACTTATCTGTCGATTCAAACGGCGATTGAGTATTTGAAAGAACATTTTGCAATAGAATTGCCTTATGCGGAAGCTAAATGCACTTTCTCGCTGCGTAATCGTACTTGCAAACACGAAGAGTGCCAATTCTATAATTTGAGCAATTCACTTGTATAGTAATTGTTCGGGAATTTACCGATAAATAGTTCGCATAATGCAATTAATTATAAATACTTGTGTCATAAATAAGTGTTCATAAATTAATTTTGGAGAAAAAATGAAAATTACAGTCATCGGTGCAGGCAATGTGGGAGCAACTGTTGCGCAGCTTCTGGCAAATCAGGAGCTTGCCAATGAGATTTATCTTGTAGATGTTCTCGAAGGAATTCCGCAGGGCAAGGGGCTCGATATGTATCAGTCGATGCCAATTCTATCGAGCGATAGCAAGATTTTCGGCACTAATACTTACGACGAAACTGCAAATTCGGACATTGTGATAATTACAGCCGGGCTTGCACGCAAACCCGGAATGAGCCGCGAGGATTTGCTTGCGAAAAATGCTGAAATTGTTAGCACTTGTGCCAAAAATGCATTCGAAAAATCGCCGGATGCAATTTTCATAATCGTTTCAAATCCGCTTGATGTTATGACTTATCTCGCTCTGAAGGTTACCGGATTGCCAAAGCACAAAGTTATCGGAATGGCCGGGATATTGGACACAGCTCGCTATCGTGCGTTCCTTTCGATGGAGCTTGGCGTTTCGATGCAGGATATTCAGGCGCTTGTATTGGGCGGGCACGGCGACACAATGGTTCCATTGAAGCGATACACAACTGTTTCGGGCATACCGATAACTGATATGATTGACGACGAAAAATTAGACGCAATAATTAAGCGAACTGCTTCGGGCGGTGCTGAAATTGTCGGTTTCCTGAAAACAGGTAGTGCTTACTATGCTCCTGCCTCGGCAACAGTTCAGATGGTGGAAGCGATCGTTAAAGACCAAAAGCGGGTACTGCCTTGCTCGGTTCTGCTCGAAGGCGAATACGGAATTACCGACACTGTTGTTGGCGTTCCTGTTGTGCTTGGCAAAAACGGACTTGAAAAAATTATTGAGCTCAAACTAAACGACGAAGAAAAAGATATGCTTAAAAAGTCGTCAGACTTTGTGCATAAAAACATTGTTGAATGTATCGAAATGACCGGGATAAAGTAAAATATCTGAAATATATACTTGCAAATCAGGGGCAATATATGCCCCTTTTTTGTTTATTATTAAAAAAATAATTAATTCGTAACAAATTAATTTGAAAAATTAAAATTAAATAATAATTTATTAATTAAAGTTAATTAATGATTAAAAAAGGATAAATATGAAAAGAATTATTTTTACTCAATTATTAATTTTAATTGCAAACTCGTTAAGTTTATTCTCGTCGGACACGATAGTTATCCGAACAATTGATTACAACAAGCCAAAATACGGTTAGTTCGAGTTTCCGCAGGCAAATGAATCATTTGAAAAGATTTTGATGAACTACACAATCAAATGTCCTTGCGGGGAATGGGACTATATAGCAAATGTTTATGTAAAACAATTCTATTTGCCAAGCTTTCGGGTGGACGGAGCAGTGATCGATAGTTTAGTGGTCAGGAGCGATGCCTCGTGGAGCTACGTTGTTTCGGGCGAAGATGGAAATTACAGAATTGATTCGTTGCCAATGAATTCGCACGAGATAATTTATTACGAAACAGACGGCGAAAAAACAAATGTGAAGCAAACGAAATATGTTTGGCTTCCGTATTACAGATATTTTGTAAATCAGCAAGGCAAAGTTGAATTGATGAGATGCGGCAATAATATCGCAAACGGAGTATATATCGTGAAGATTGCGAGCAAAGAAGGAATAATCACCAAGCCAGTCTTGATAGTATCGAGATAAAAGAAAAAGCACCGTACAAAGTTCGGTGCTTCTTTTATTTACTTTTGCTTTTTCTTGATTCGTTCAAGTGTTTTTTCGTTATGAAGTTCACGCAGAGCGTCCCGGGCAATCCAGCGGGCAGATTTAGAATCAGGATAAGCACGAAGAATTGCCTCAGCTGTTTCGATTGCTTTGCGATTGAGCTCTAAGTTGCGTTTTCCGATTTGACGCAAAGCCCAGTTAACAGCTTTTTTTACAAAGTTGCGTTCATCGCGTGCATATTTAATAATTAATTCGAGAGATTTTTCGAAAGGTTCATTGTTTTTTTCTTTGTAGTGCAGGCACAAAGCAGCCAGTGTTGCAAACGCAGCACGTCGAACAAACTCCTGCTCGTATTGAGCCCATTCGAATACTTTTTGCCACGCAAACAGAGTTTTGCAGTAGAGCTTCATTGCAGCCTGGTCGCAGATGTCCCAGGAGTTAAAGTCGGCAGTCCATTTGTCCATCAATTCTGGTGTTATTTTTTTTAGGTCTGCAATTAGTATAGCTAAAATGCGGGCTTCGTGGAAGCCGGTTTCCCATAGTTCGAGAGCGAGTTCGTGATTTTTATTTATTTTTCGGGCTATGGGCTCCAGAGTTTTCATGGAAATGCCGAAAGCATTTTCAGCATTAATCCCGAAGCGAGCCATACCTGCTTTGTTTTCGGGATTTTCGAGCGAACGAAGAAGTTCGATTATTTCGCGTGTGTTCATATAAAAATTATAATAATGCAAAATTGATTATTTTAATATACAACTTTTCGTATTTTTGGAAAGAATAAATTTGGTGAAAATATGCAATACATTGTTTTCGACATCGAGACTTCGCCGCTTCCGTTCGACAGCTTTTCGGAAAGTCAGCAGGAATACCTGCTTCGCAACGCAAAAGACGAAGAGGAAGCAGAACGCAAAAAGTCAGATATGGGGCTTTCGCCGCTTACCGCACAGGTTGTTTGCATCGGAATGACACGCATTTCGCCTGATCCGAAAACTAACGAGTTCAAGACAGATAGAAATATTGCTTTTTGCACATATCCGCCAATAGATGAAGCGTCAGAAAGCGACGAACTAAGTGTGTTTGGTAAAAGCGACAGGGAGAATTCCAAATTATACAAGCACGACCAGGCAAAATATTATATTTCAGATGAAAAATGGGTTATCCAACAGTTTTGGAAAGAGTTGGCAGAAGACCGCAATGCTACATTAATTTCGTTCAACGGAAGGAATTTCGATGCTCCGTTTTTAATGCTGCGCTCTGCATTGCTCGGGATGCGACCAAGCCGGAACCTGATGGATGGCACTCGTTATAATTACTCGCGGCACGTGGATTTGCTCGATGAGCTCACTTATTACAACCTTTCGCAATATGGGGCAACTCGCCGGTTTAACTTTGATTTTTATGCTCGTGCATTCGGGCTTGTTTCACCAAAGGCTGAAGGCATTGATGGCTCGAAAGTAACAGAATATTTCCTCGCGGGTAAAATTCTTTCGATAGCAAAATATTGTTTGAGAGATGTTTCGGCAACATTTGAACTCTACAAAATTTGGAACAAATATTTAAATTTTGGGAAAAATGGATAAACGGAAAGCATATTTTGCAACGCTTTCGGGGGTTATGCTGGGGCTTGCATTTCCGCCGATGCCTTTGTTTTTGCTTGCGTTTGTGGCTCTTGTGCCGCTGCTGTGGATGTTTGGCAGTAACGACCAAATAAAGCGAAAATATTTATACGTCTATATTACATTCTTTTTTTATCATACAATTGCAAACTGGTGGATTGCAAGTTTTCAGCGGGAGACCGACCCATTTTTGCTTGGGAGTGGGCTAGCGTTGTGTTTTATACATCCACTATTCTTTTTAATTCCGTTCTGGTTCTATTTTGCGATAAAGAAGAAATTTGGCAAGAATGCGGCACTTTGGACTTTTCCGATAGGTTTTCTGGCGTTCGAATATTTGCATTCATTAGGGGAGGCATCTTATCCGTGGCTAACAATTGGTTACACACAGGTGCAGAATTCAATGTGGGTGCAATTTATAGATATAACAGGAATTTGGGGAGCATCTTTGCTCGTTCTGTACGGAAATGTGTTGTGTTTGAAAGTGGTTGAGCATTTGCAGAAACTACCGAAGCGTGTTCGTTTGCGAAATCTATGGGAGTTGCCGCAGAGAAAATACACAATTTCATTTATGTCGGTATTGCTATTGCCATATATTTATGGGGTTTACTCGTATGGTAAGTATAATCACGCAAAACTACTTGAAAAAAGTCCGAAAATAAATATTGCCCTTATTCAGCCGAATATAAACCCATGGCGAAAATGGGATGGCAATCCGATTGAACAGATATATTATCATCTTGCCTTGCAGGATTCTATCTATAAATCGCACAATGGCAATATAGACCTTGCTATCTGGAGCGAAACAGCAATACCTACTGTAAGTCTGGCAGTGAATTGGGGGCATTTCTATCCGTATATTACAGATGAATTGAACAATAAACAAATATCACTGCTTACAGGTTTTACTGAATATTATCTTTACACGGACCGAAGCAAAGCACCAATCACAGCAAGGCAGTGGCTTCTCGATACAAGCGAACGTTACGAGCCGTTCAATGCAGCATTGTTGCTAAACCCAATACCGTATGAAACGGATAATCCGCAACTTTACCGAAAATCAAGGCTTACTCCGTTCGGCGAGCGTTTTCCTTATGTGGACTTAATCCCTTTTGCACAAAATTGGTTGCGATGGGGTGTGGGAATATCGTCGTGGGGAATTGGGCGAAAGCAGTATGCATTGAAAGTGCAGAACAAAGATAAATTTGCCAAAATTGGGACAATAATTTGCATTGAATCAATTTATCCGGAATTTGTTACGCGTTTTGTTAGGGATGGGGCACATCTGCTTTCGGTTATTACAAACGATTCCTGGTACGACTTTACCTATGGACCACGTCAGCATTATCTGATGGCTGTGGCTCGGGCAATAGAGACACGTCGATACATAGCCCGGTGTGCGAACTCCGGAGTAACTGGTTTCATTAGCCCGCTTGGCAAGTCTGTTCTGGAGGCTCAGCAATACACAGCCACAGCAATAGCTTCCACAGTTCCACTGATGAAGGAAAGAACAGTTTATGTGCAACTGCCCGATGTATTGCCGATGGCTGCTCTTCTGGTGTCTATCATTTATATAGTAGCTGGATTTTTTAGAAGAAAGGAGTAAGGGAGCTCATTATTAAGTGTTTATGCACTATATAATTAAATATCAGTGAATTAAATCTCTATATCTGAAACAAAAGTTAATAAATGATGAAAATAGTATTAATTTATTTTTAGTGATGAATTTTTGTAAATTTTTTCTATGCTATTAATTTGCTATTCATTATATTTTAATCAAGATGGTTTAATGGAAAAGTGAACTATGGAAGCGAGAGAGCAACTTGCCGCCGTA
This sequence comes from Eximiradius proteiniborus, assembly GCA_937936035.1. Classification (GTDB taxonomy): domain Bacteria; phylum Bacteroidota; class Ignavibacteria; order Kapaibacteriales; family UBA2268; genus JAKIZO01. Next base: position 7,890 of record CALGXJ010000101.1, on the reverse strand, counting down.
ATCGAAACACTCAAAGTCGAAACGACCGAAATAGACGACCTCATAAATAGAATTCCAGTCGGGATTTACCGTTCACGTTTAGATGGTTCAATAGTATATGCGAATAAGTATTTTAGAGATTTATTCGAAATAAAAGGTAATATAATTGCTGCTAAAGAATTATCTTACAATAGAAAAGATTTCTTTGATTTGCTTTCTAAATTCGGCGTAATAGATGATTTCACAGCAACTGTTACTCTTGAGAGCGGCAAAACTCTTCAAACGATAGAATCTGCCAGAGCCATATACAACGAAAAAGGCGAGATCGAGTTTATAGAAGGAATTCTGACTGATATTACTAAATTCAAAACGGTTCAGGACGCACTTGCAGAGAGCGAGGAAAAATACCGCTTGCTTTTTGAGCGTTCGGACGACCCGATTCTGCTTATCGATGGTGATAGATGGATTGATTGCAACGAAGCTGCGGTAAAAGTGCTGGGGTTAAAAGATAAAAGCGAAATTATAGGACGCAGTCCGTATGATATTTCTCCTGAAATTCAGCCCGACCAAAGTAATTCGAAAGATAAGGCACTGGAATACATCAGAGATGCTTATGCAAATGGTTACAAAAGGTTCGATTGGGTGCATACTACAAATGATGGTAGGCAGATAAATGTTGATGTATCGCTCACAGCAATACCATTTCGCAAGCGAATACTGCTATTCACCTATTTTCGGGATATTTCGGCGAGAGTTGAGAGCGAAAGGAAATTACGCGAAAATGAAGAAAAATTTCGACTTGTCTACCATAATATCAGCGATGGTATTTTTCTGATAGACCAATCGGGAACTATTATAGATGTAAATCAAGCTGTGGAGAATATCACAGGCTACTCAGCCGATGAAATTGTTGGCGAAAAAGTCTGGGAATTTTCAAAAAGAATAGTTATTAATGATAATTTTAAAAAGAACGAAGAAGTATTTTTGCAAAATTTATTTAAACTAAAACAAAATCCATCGTTGCAGCAAAGAGAAGATGAATTAATTGTCAGAAGAAAAAATGGGAAAATAGCTTATGTGCGACTAACCCGATTGCTTATTAACAGTTTGCAAGGTGTATTGGTTTGCAGTATATTAAGAGATATTACTGATATTAAGAACACGACAAGCGAACTCATTCAGCAAAAAGAACTATACGAAGGACTCTTGCAAACTCTTCCTGTTTCAGTGTTTCTACTTGATTTAAACGGGAACATTTTGTATTCAAACGATGATGCAAATAACTTTTTTTTGCAGAATAATATCGATGTAACAACTATCAAAAGTGTTTTCGAGTTAGTTGATGAAAGCGATTTCGCCAAATTACAAGAAGCGTTGAATATTACTATTAAGCAAGGTTATTTAAAAAATTTTGAAATATCTTCGAAGCCAATTAATGGGAAAATCGTTGAAGTTGAAATTAATGCATCGCTTATCTACGATAGCTCTGGTAATCCACAATCAATAATTACAAGCATAATCGATATTGGTGCACGCAAGCAAACGGAACGTATCCGCGAGCAAGCCCTGCAAGCAACAATCGAAGCTGCCAAAGCCCGCAACGAAGCCCTCGAAATAGTACACAATTCAGCTCGGCTTGCTTCGATTGGTGTGGTTGCCGGTGGCATTGTTCACGAAATTTCGCAACCGCTCAACGCCATTAGGATTGGTGCTGAAAGTATTCTCACGTGGGACAAAGCAAATAAAAATCCGCTACCGGGTCCAATTATCAATATGATTCAGGGAATTTCCAAAGCAACACTCCGTATTGACGAAATTATTCAGCATATGCGGTCACTCTGGTTAGATTCAAATAGTGAATCACTTGAAATTGTAGACCTGAACGACTGTATTAAATCGGCTATAAATCTGAGTAAAATGAGAGTGCAGTCCCACGAAATATTATTTGAAACCAATTTTGCAGAGGGTAAATTGCCTATCAGAGCTAACAAGGTTCATATAGAACTAATTGTTAATAATTTGATTACTAATTCAGTGAAAGCACTGGACTCTTGTGAAAAGCCAAACAAAACTATTCGAATCGCAACAAAATCGACAGGTGGATACGCATATTTAATAGTTTACGATAATGGGATCGGGCTGCCAGACGTAAAAGAAGAAAAGCTGTTCGACCCGTTTTTTTCTACCCGCAAGAATGCTGGCGGAACCGGGCTGGGGCTTGCAATTGTCAAAATGTTTGTAGATAAATACAAAGGGACAGTTCAGCCAATGAACAACGAGGATGGAGGTGCTACGTTCATTATAAACTTTCCACTGTTTGTAGGTGATTAGTATGAGCAGCATTGTGATAGTAGATGACGACGAAAGTAGTCGCACGATGCTTGCAGTTTACATTCGGGACTTTTTGTCGGTTCCGGTTACAGAGTTTTCTTCTGCTTACGATGCCCTCCAATATTTAGAGCAACATAGCTCACCGATTGTCATCACCGACATTCGGATGCCGGGGATGAACGGGATGCAGCTGCTTCGTGAAATTAAATCATCGAAAAATCTACATAATACGAAGGTTATTCTTGTTACCGGATTTGCAAATTTAGATACTTGTATCGAAGCAATCCGACAGGGTGCATACGACTATTTGGTAAAGCCTATCGAAATCAGTTACGTTGCGGATATCATCAACAAAATTCTTTTAGAAAACAGACAACCGAAAAATTTAACGCAAGATAAAGAAGAAAAAAATCTGTTGCCACACTATTCTTGTTATGAACATCCGGTAATTGGCAAAATAGGTGTGTTTTCTTCTCAAATGCAGAAAATAGTAGATACTGCCTTGAAATTAAGCAATGATAATATTCCAGTGCTTATCGAAGGCGAAAGCGGAACTGGCAAAGAAATTGTTGCGTCGCTTATTCATCACGGGGAGAAAGGCAACAAAATGCCGTTTGTTACGATTAACTGCGCTGCTATCACACCAAGCTTGTTCGAAAGTGAGCTCTTCGGCTACGACGAAGGCTCTTTCACTGGTGGGAAAAGCGGCGGCAAGCGTGGCAAACTCGATATTGCTCAGGGAGGCACTCTACTGCTCGACGAAATTGGCGAGATACCGAACGAGTTGCAGGCAAAATTGCTTCGCGTTTTGGAAGAAAAGGCATTCTACCGCGTAGGTGGAGTGGAGAAAATTCCACTCAAAGTGAGAATTATTGCTTCGACAAATAAGAATTTGAAAGAGATGGTCGAGAGTAACAGTTTTAGAATAGATTTGTATTACCGGCTGTGTGCCGCTCATTTGGTGTTGCCTGCGCTACGGCAGCAGAAAGAAGCAATAGCACCGATGGCTCAGATGTTCCTGACGCATTTTGCAGTAGAACGCCACAAAAAATTCAGGCTAATTGATAAGTATGCTGTGAAAATCTTGCAGGAACATCCTTGGTATGGAAATGTGAGAGAACTCAAAAACGTTATCGAGCGGGTTGTTTTGCTCTACGATGATTACGAACTACGTTCGCATCATATATCGTTTCTGGAGGAATACAGTCAGTTAGGTGATGCTGATAAATTTGTTTTGCGACCTGGAAGTTTTGTGCTGCCTGAGGAAGAGATAAATCTTGAAGAACTTAACTACGAGATAGTTCAAAAAGCACTTGCCAAATTTAACGGGAACAAAACTCAAACAGCTCGTTATCTAGGGCTAACGCCGAGCGCTCTGCGGAGCCGGCTGAAAAAGTAAGCGTGATTGTGCAGAAACAGACGGGCTCCACCTCGCAGGTGGAGCCCATCTAAAAAAAATCATCCGATGACTTTGAGTCGTCGGATGAATAATAAATATTCAGTGCTCCCTGCGGGACTCGAACCCGCGACCCACTGATTAAGAGTCAGTTGCTCTGGCCAAACTGAGCTAAGGGAGCGTTGCAAAACTATGAAAAAAAAATTATATATAAAAATCTTTTTTATATATAGTTATTTTTATTATTTTTGTAATCTTACTTTTGGGGAAAGGTGCAGGAGTGGCTTAACTGGCACGCCTGGAAAGCGTGTGTACCGGAAACGGTACCGAGGGTTCGAATCCCTCCCTTTCCGCAAGGAAACCCGGACAACGTTTCTCTGATTTTTTTTGGTAATTCTGAATTTAAGCGATTAAAATTTTATAGATTTTGCTATTTCGAGTATTTCCTCTTTTGTGAAAGAGCCGCTCAGATACATAATCAGGCTGTTGTGTTCTTCTGCTGTGATTGTCATAATAAATTCGTTGTCGCCTTTGTCGTTCTTTTTGAAATAGGAGCGCAGCAGGTTGGATCCCTGACTAAGCGACATCAGTTCGTCGTAGTCTGAGACACGGAAGTTTTTGACTTGAGAATAGAAATTTTTGCCATTCTTCATTGCATCTGCTTTTTTGTCTTCTTTTAATTCGTCGGTGGAGAATCTGATAAGAGTGATTTTCTTGACCGATTTAATTGCTTCTTGCGCTGATTTGTTTTTTACTATTTCACGCAGAACAATGCTTGCATCATTGAGGTTGAGGGTGATGAAACCGTCTTTGCCGGAGTACTGGTCGATGAGGCTTGTGATTGAGAACGGCTGCGCCAGAGCCGATCCGGCAATAAAGATTAGAAAGAATATTTTGAAGAATTGTTTCATAATTATTTCTCTTAGTATGTTATCAATATTTCAATATAGTTATTAACATCATTTAATTTTTTAAGATTAAGCAAGTTTTCGTTAGCAATTTTACGAGAATTATTAAGGTGGCTAAAAGCCTTTTGCAATTCAATAGCGGCAATATCCTTGTTTTTAGAGATATTTTCGTCGGTGATTACAATGCCCGAAGTATAATGATTTTGGTTGTCGTTACCTGAAAATTTTGAGAAAAATATATATGAACTGATAGCAAGAACAAAAACTGCGGCGATAGAGGCATATTTCCAGATAGTCGGGATACGGCTGATTTTTGTCGGGCTGATTCTGGAAAGGAGTGCGCTTTCGTCGAGTTCGGAGTTGCCGAAATTATCGCTTTCGCTCGCAAAGAACCGAAACATATCTTTTTCGGGCGAATTTTCGACGGCTTCAGCAAAATAATTTCGCAGCAGGGCTTCTTCGGCAGGGGTTGTTTCGCCGTTATAGTATTTTTCTATTATCTCATTAATGTTCATAATTATAACCATATTTATTAATCAAAATATCGCGGATTTTTTTTCTTGTGCGCGACAGAGTAACTTTCACAACATTTTCATCAATACCGAGCATTTGCGCAACTTCCGGGTTCGAAAAACCGTCGATATCGCGAAGCTTAATAATTTGTCGGGCTTTATCGGGCAAATCTTCAATAATTTTGTATATAAGTGCAGCGGCGTCCTTATATTCGGCGTTTTTGTAAGGCGAAACGTCAGTTGTTTCTAATACGTACGAGTAATCATCAATATCGTTTTTTTTGTGCAAGTAGTGCTTGGATTTGAATTTATCCAGGCAGATATTTCTCAGCACCACAGTAGCGAAACCGTCGATGTTTGCGTTCTTGTCGATTTGCGAACGTTTTTCCCATATTTTGATAAATGCTTCTTGCACAGCTTCTTCGGCATCCTCACGGTTGTTCAAAATTCTGTAAGCAAGCCGCAGCAATCTGCTTTTCATCCTTTTTGCGTGAGTTATGAACTCGTTTTGTTCCATCAAGTAATATAATTTAGATAACGAAATAAAAGTAAATAAGTAACAAAAATAATGAAATGAATTAATCATAAAAAATATATTTTTTATGAAGTGAAATTAATAACGATTGTAACGATAAAAATATATCGATAAATAACTAACGAATTAACGAATTTTCTTGCACTTGATTTTAATTAAGACTAATTTGCATTCGAATTGCTTATGCAGTTCAAGTATTTTCAACAAAAAGAGAGTTTGGTATGGCAAAGAAACTAATAGACGTGATGGATACATCCTTCCGGGATGGTTTCCAATCGGTTTTTGGTGGCAGAGTTCTCATGCAGGATTTTCTGCCCGCACTTGAAGCAGCAGTTGCCGCTGGCATCACACACTTTGAATTTGGTGGTGGTGCCCGCTTTCAAGCACCTGTTTTCTACTTGAACGAAAACCCATTCGAAATGATGGACAAGTTTCGTTCGGTAGTTGGACCGGAAGCTAATTTGCAAACTCTTGCACGTGGTGTAAACACAGTTGCCTTAGATACGTCTCCCAAAGAAGTAATAGATTTGCATGCTAAAATGTTCAAGAAGCACGGCACAACAACTATTCGCAATTTCGATGCGCTCAACGACGTAGACAACTTAATTTTCAGTGGTGAATGCATTGTTCGGCACGGGTTGCGTCACGAAGTTGTTGTAACCTTGATGGATTTGCCTCCGGGCTGCACTGGTGCACACGATGTAGCTTTTTACAAAAAGACATTGAAGCAGATACTTGATGCTGGAATTCCGTTTCATTCTGTATGCTTCAAGGATGCAAGCGGGACTGCAAGTCCTCGCAAAGTATATGAAACAATCAAGATGGCTCGAAAAATGTTGCCAGAAGGCACTCACATTCGTATGCACACACACGAAACAGCTGGGGTATCGGTTTCCTCCTACATTGCTGCGCTCGAAGCAGGTGCTGATGGGATTGATTTAGCAGCTGCTCCTGTTTCTGGTGGCACAAGTCAGCCGGATATCATCATTATGCTGCATGCATTGAAAGGTTCGGAGTTCGATTTAGGGCTGGATATAGAAAAAATCAGAGAATACGAAGAAGTATTTACAGAGTGCTTAAAAGACTACTTTATTCCGCCAGAGGCTGTTCAGGTGTCGCCTATGATACCGTTCTCGCCAATGCCGGGTGGAGCGCTTACAGCAAACACGCAGATGATGAGAGACTTCAAAGTACTTGATAAATTCCCACAAGTGATAAAGGAAATGAGAGAAGTTGTCGAAAAAGGTGGATTTGGTACATCTGTTACGCCAGTTTCGCAATTCTATTTCCAGCAGGCATACAATAACGTTATGGCTGGCAAATGGAAGCAAATTGCCGAAGGTTACGGCAAGATGGTGCTCGGCTACTTTGGCAAAACACCGGTTGAACCGGATCCAGAAGTTGTAAAATTAGCCGAAGAGCAGCTTAAATTGCCACGCACAACAGAAAGCCCGCTTGTGCTTGCCGAACGCGACGAGAAAAAATCTGTTGCTTACTGGAAAGAGCAACTTCATAAGGAAAACATTGAACTTACAGATGAAAATATATTTATTGCAGTATCTTGCCAGACAAAGGGAATTGCCTTCCTCAAAGGCGATGGCAAAGTGAATGTTCGCAAAATTTCTCAAGAGAAAAAGAAAGAAGAGGCAAAAGCCTCACAGACTAACGGTTCGAACAATGGCAATAATGATAATGGTGCAGCAAAGCAAGATTACACACCAAGCAATATCCAGATTTCGAGTATCCCGCCGGGATTTTTGGGTGCACCGAATATGAATCCTACAAGTGCTGTAACAAACTACAAAATTACAGTTGAAGGGCAGAGCTTCAACGTTCAGGTGCAAAGTCTTAACTAAAAAAAGTTTCATAGGGACATAGAAAACAATCTACGACCTTTTGAGCAAAAGCTTAAAAGGTCTTTTTTTATTTTAATTTTATAGGGAATATTCCGATATTTGTAATTAGACGCAATTTCGCATAGTCATAATATGGACGAAAATTTCTCTGAATACTGCATTTTGCTGATTAATTTCACTCCTAATGATGAAATTTTTAACTATTTTACTGATGTTAAAATCAACGCTTTAGTTGCTAAGAATTTATCTGAACTGAATGTTACAGAAATCGAGCAGTGCTGCGTTATTATAATCAAATACGATGAACATTTGCTTGTATTCGACAGTTTTATCGAAGTATTGAAAAAACAAAATAAGTTAGATAATCTTATTA
>CALGXJ010000100.1 GCA_937936035.1 Eximiradius proteiniborus | reverse complement strand
TTTGATGATTTTAGGGTCGGCAGAGTAAATGCAATCTACATCAGTAATAATAGTAACAGAATTAACATCAAAGACAGAAGCCAATAATGCTGCAGTTAAATTTGAACTTTCGTATCCCATTGTTGTAATTTCACGATTAAGTGTGGAACCGTAAAATCCGGCAATAAGATAGATTTTATTTCCGAGTTCGATGCTTTCTAATCTTTTTTTAGTTACATCAAAAATTGGGTTTGCGGAACCAAAATTATTATCTGTGATGATATAATCCTCTGCGTTGAGCAAAGAAACAGGGAAATCATTTCTTTTCAAAAAGTGGCACATAATTATTGAGCTCAGGACTTCGCCTTTTGATATAATTTTATCTATTATTTTATTATTCAGTTCTTTTGTGATATATATACCTTTGATAAGATTATCAATTTTGAGAGATACATTATTTAATTGAATATTTACATCATTTTCTACGCCGAATAAACTGTTTGCAAGTAAAATATGTAAATTTTTAATTGAACCTATTATTTCTTTTGCATTATCATAATTATTTTCGAAAGCTAAATAAGAGGCTTTTTGAAGAAGACGAGTAGTTTTACCAATAGCTGAAATAACAATAAAGTTTGGCTTTGAAATTTGTTCGATAAAATTTCTGAATTTACAATAATTACTACGTTCACTCAGAAGAATACCACCTATTTTAATAATATTCATTATTTATTCTCTTCCTGTTAATGTAAATATCTCGTTTGGATAGTAAATTTTATAAAGGTATAATCCAGAAGCAGGTGCAAGAGCAGAAATATTTTTTCGAGATAAATTATTTAAATCTGAAACAATAATTTCTTTTGATTTATAGCCACGAGCGTAGTCTATCATTGTCCCAATAATAGTGCGAACCATACCATAGACAAATCTATTTGCCTTAATTGTAAAATAGTAATGATGTTCATCGACTTTTTCCCAAAAAGACTTTTCTACATTACAGATGTATGATTTTGTATCAGGGTTGTTTTTTGAGAACGAGGTGAAATTGTGAGAACCGATAAAAACAGTCGCAATTTCAAAAAGTTTATCAATGTCTATTTTGAATGGAACATAATGCCAGTAGTTTCTCTCAAAAACAGAGTATTTTGTTGAAAGCTTATAAATATATTCACGTGCAATTGCTGAATAGCGAGCGTTAAAATCATCAGAAACATAATTTGCGTTAATTATTCTAATATCGGTATTTAGTAAAGAATTGACAGCTTTGGGAATTTTGTCGATAGGAATAGGGTTATTTTCAGCTTTGAAATTAGCCACCTGACCACAGGAATGAACACCTGCATCGGTTCTCCCGGCAGAGATAACAGAAACTTTTGTTTTATAAAGATAAAGCAAAGCTTTTTCTATAGATTCCTGAATTGAAATAGAATTTGGCTGGAACTGCCATCCAGAATAGTTTGTGCCATCATACTCTATTAGTAATGCAATATTGGGCATTATTCTTTAAGAACATAAACAGCTGGGAGATTTCTTCCAAGTTCAGCATAGTCCAAACCATAGCCGACAACAAAGTCTGGCGGAATCTCAATTCCGACATAATCAATTTCAACCGGGTTGCTAATCATCGAGGGTTTCAGAAGAAAAGTAGCAACACGAATGGAATTAGGTTTGTATAGCTCAAGTTCTCTTCTTAATTGAAAAACAGTAAGCCCGGTATCAACAATATCTTCAACAATAATTACATCTTTGCCAGCGATATTGCCAGTCATCTGAGAGATAAGCACACTCCCGCCTGAAACCATTCCGGAGCCGTAACTCTTTGCTCTGATTGTTTCAATTTCGCAGTCAATCTGAATTTTTTTTAGTAAATCGACAGCAAAAATAATTGCACCTTTCAAGGTTACAATGAAAACAGGCTTTTTATCTTTATAATCGTGATTGATTTGTTTTGCAATTTTATCGACTGCCTCCTGAATTTGTTCAGGATAAATAAGAATTTTGAATTTTTTATCATTCAAAACAACTTCATTTTTGAGTACTAACATATCAGGCTCACATTTTAATTAATTCAATTTTTAAAAATCTCTTTGTATCTTCTTTTATCTTATATTTTTCACTAATTCTTTTGCCAATAACCCAAATTATATCATTTTTAGAACACAAAACTAAAATTTTTGAACGCTCTAAAAAAGAAATTTTTTGATTAGTAAGGAAATCAGAGATTTTCACGGTTCCTTGCATTCCTAAAGGCTGGAAGCTATCGCCATCTTTCCAGTTTCTTATATAGAGCAAAGAAGGAACCAAGTCGAAATCTAAATATTCTTCGTTAGGAGAGTTTGAAAGCTTCACTTGCCGCTTATTAACTTCTTGCAAGATAATTTGATAACCGTTAATAGTATAGGTTCCTGTTTTGTTGATAATTAAATTAACTTCCTTTTTTTCGAAATTTCTGAAAAATACGAGATAATTTCTATCTTTTGCAACAGTAATAGATTTAGTAATTTCGAAAAATGCACCAGTCTCGGAATCAATAAGGTCAAGAATTCTATCTATTTTTGCAAGTGAGGGCGGAGATAAACGGAAATACTTAAGAAAAGCAGTTTGTATCATTTCGCCCTGAACAAACTTATCGAAAGTGGAAAGAATTGTGATATTGAAGCAGAAACTATCAGATGAAACATTTACGATAATATCCGGCAAATGTTTTTTAACGTAATTATGTATAATTCTGTCAGCAGATTGTATCAATCTTGTAGTACGATTAATCACATCTATAATTGAAGGATTAAAATCGTTTTCCAGTTTAGGAATTAAGTCAAGTCTCACTTTATTGCGGGTATATTCAAGTAAAGAGTTTGAATTATCTTCACGCCATTTAATGTTTCTAATATTAGCATATTCAATAAGTTCGCTTTTTTTGAAATCAATTAAAGGTCTGATTAGAAGCACATCTTTGATAAGTTGCCTTCGAAACGGAATACCGCAAAGTCCGGTAAGCCCGGAACCTCTGAAAAGATTGATAAAAAAGGTCTCTACAGAATCGTTAGCAGTGTGTGCAGTAGCAACGAAGTCAGCATTAAAATTACGGGAAACTCTTTCAAAGAAATTGTATCGCAAAACGCGAGCAGCAGTTTCTATACTGATACTATTTTTTTCAGCATATTTTTTAACTTTTCCGCTGGCAAAATAGAATGGGATGCCGTATTTTTTTGCTTCGTTTTTGACAAAATCTAAGTCTTTATTTGAATCTGCACCACGCAAATTATGATTAAAATGTGCCACAGCAAGTTTGAATTGATATTTTTCAGCAAGAACAGCCATAACATCAAGGAGAGTCATTGAATCGACCCCACCGCTGACAGCCAGAACTATTTTAGATGCACTGTCTATCAACATATAATTGATAAGAAAGTGCTCAACTTTCTGAACAAATTTGAGAAAGGTTTGGTTATTTTTTTGGATATTCGTTACGGCTTTGCTAATAGGTAGTCTATAGACAGTTAAAGAATCAATTTTGTGTTTCTTGAGTTGTTGAGAAACTTTTTTTGATTTGTCTTCAATAGGAGAAGGCTTATCAATTAATATAGATTTTGCATGATCTTTCGATACTACGTTTGATTTTTTCTTAGAATCTTTTTTATTTTTTTGAGGAGAATCAATATTCGGCTTGGGCTCATTTGGCTTTTCTATATCGGGATTTTCAGCTAACAGAGCTAATAATTCTTCATCTGATAATATTTTCTTTTTTTTATCCATTAGTTATTTAAGTTAAAAATAAACGCAAAAATAAAGATTTTTATTGATAAATATTAAATAAATCTGATAATTAATAATAAGACTTATATATTTATATATAATACAAACATTAATAATATTTTTTTTTTGGGAAAAAGACAAAATATCAGTAATTTTGTAGTTCATAGGTGAGGTGCGAGAGTGGTTGAATCGGGCGGTCTCGAAAACCGTTGTACCCGCAAGGGTACCGTGGGTTCGAATCCCACCCTCACCGCAGAAGCGCCCGGATGGCGAAATTGGCAGACGCGCTACATTCAGGGTGTAGTGAGAGTAATCTCGTGCAGGTTCAAGTCCTGTTCCGGGCACAAACAAAAAAACAAATGGGCTGATAGAATTTTATCAGCCCATTTGTTGTATTTTTGCCAACATTATCTTGCTATAGTCAAATATCCAGATAGAATCTCTCCATCGATGGATAATTGCCATAAATACATTCCGTTCGGTAAGCTGCTTACGTCAAATTTTAAAGAGTTAGTGCCACTTTGAACAAAATTATTATCTTTTGATAGAACTTTAATACCATTTAAGTTAAATACAGAAATATTAGCATAAGCATCTTTTGAATAATCAAATGAAAACTGAAGCTGATTGTTTGCAGGATTTGGATAAACAATCATATTATATTTATTCAAAAGAATATCTGAAACAGATGTTAAATCCATAGTTGTAAAATTATAAGGTTCGGACCAGTTGCCTTCACCTGCTTCGTTCCAGGCTTTAACTCTCCAATAGTATTTTGTTTTTGGAGATAAATTTAAGAGATTGAAGTAAGTAATATATACTTCAGGTTCATTAAGGAATAAGTTTTGGAACGCTTCATCAGTAGCCACCTGAACAAAGTAACCTTCGGCGCGCTGAACAGGCAACCAACTAATTCTCAGGCCTAAAGGTTGATTAGATGCACCATTTGCTGGAATGGTTAAATCAGGAGGAGTAGTCGGAGGCAAATTGATTGTTCTGAAAGCAAAAGGAACAGACCAATCAGATGGACCACCCTGATTTACAGCTCTAACTCTAAACAGATATACTGTATAGTTCTCTAAATTATTTAAAATATATGTTGTATCTATCAAATCAGTAACATTAACAACAAGTTGTTGAGTGAAATCAGGTAGTTTAGTAACTTGAAGCTGATAGGTTTGAGCTCTGAATGCAGAATGCCAAACGAGTTTCAATCCATTAACCGGGTGTTTCTTAGATTCATTTGCTGGAGAAATAATAACAGGAGTTTCTGGCAGGAAAAATCCAGTAGTAAATGTAAATACAGAAGACCAGTCGCTGATCCCTTCTTCGTTGAGAGCTCTTGCTTTCCAATAATAGGTTGTGTTTTCATTTAAAGTTTGAACAAGGCGCAATTCATTAGTTGGAATATTAGTGCGAGTAATTGCAGTTGAGAAATTGCTTTTTGTGTCGAGCATAAATTCATAGCCACTTGCACCTGCAACAGGTGTCCAGGTAAAATTAGGAGTATGATTAACATTCGAAACATTATTCTCGGGAGTTAGCAGAACAGGCGCGGGGAGTTTGGTTCTAAAGATAAAAGGTTTGGACCAATCGCTTGAGCAACCGTTAAGTTCCGCACGAACTCGCCAATAGTAATATTTGAAATGTTCTGTGTGATAAACAGTGAAAGTTCTTTCGGTCAGGTTATCAACATCAACAATTAAATTCGAGAAATCAATTTTATCGGATACCTGTAAGCTATATTTTGCTCCTGTACCTTTACTTTTCCAAACATAATGAACAGTAAGAGGATAGCCACCTTTTTTATCAACTGGATATTCGAAATCAGGTGGAAACAACTTAGTAGTAAAAGTAAACGGAGCTGACCAATAGCCATTATTATTGTCTATTGCTCGAACTTTCCAGTAGTAAACAGATAGTTCTCTATCAAACTGGAAGGCAATAAGAGTGTCTGAAATATTTGTTTCGAAGTGCAAAGTATCAGAAAAATCAATTTGACTTGATACAATTACTTCGTATGAAGAAGCACCGGCAACTTTTTTCCAAATCAGATGTTGTTCGAAATCTACACAAGTTGCGTTGTTGGCAGGAGTATGCAAAGCAGGTGCTGAATAAGGTGTTTTGAAATTATTCCAGCTGGAAAATTCTGAAAAGCAATTTAAACTATCATTTACAATGTGAGCACGAACGCGCCAGTAATAAGTTTTATTGTAATTAAAATTGGGCAATTGGATTGTAGCAGTATAGTTGCTAACAGTAGTTTCGTACAGTAAAGAATCAGACAGGATATAATCAGTAATCTGAATATGATAAAAATCTGCATCAGCAACATTTGCCCAAGCAAAATCCACATCAAACTGATCGTTATTTGGTAAGATATCAACACCAAAAGCAGCATTTACAGGTTTTATTAGAACCATTGGAGAAGGAACAGTTCTGAAAGTTTTAGAAGCAGACCAATAGCCTTCACAATCTCCGTATAGAGCGCGAACACGCCACCAATAGCGAGTATTAGGAAGCAAATTTGTAATGAACTTAGTTGTATCGATTGCAATTGTATCAAATGTAACAGTAGGACCGACAAAGGTTGGGACACGTGAAATTTGCAAAACGTATTTTATAGCATAGGGATCTTTGTTCCAAACAAATTTTGTCGATTTTGTCACGCAAAATGAGCTATCGATTGGAAACAAAGTTGTTACAGGATGGGCAAGGGTAGTGAAATTCCAGATTTCTGAAACACGGATTGAATCATCAATTGATCGCCAAGCAGTAACTTGCCAGTAGTATTTGGTTGAGTAGTTTAAATTTTCAACATCATCGTATAGAATTGTAATGCTATCTTTGGTATAGACAACATTAGTTAAATTAGTATCAGTGGCAACAACAAGACGATAAAAATCAAAACCAGGAGCCGCCTCCCAAGCGAGATGGATATTCGGCGGAGCACACTTAACATTGTTCGGTGGAGAGAACAATCCAAAGTTCTGAGCATTAGCATAAGCAGAAATAAATAGCAATGCTGATAGAAAAACAAAAAACTTGATTTTTTTCATTATGAAACCCTTATATATTATGAGTAAAAAATATCACTTTGAAATTATTAGATGTTTAACATAAATATTATTTTCAAAAGAAATGTAAACAAAATAAATACCGTTCTGAAATTTTGAAATATCAAAGAACGTATTATAGCTAACACTTGATTGTTCAAAAACGAGATTACCAATATAATTATAAATTTTAAGATTGAAAACAAGAGATTTTGGGTTCGATATTTTAAAGAAATGAGAAGCCGGGTTTGGAAACAAGTCAAAATCACTCAATGAATCAAATTCAGCAATTGAATTATATGTTGAATCAACGCAAGTTTTAAGCAGAGTAGCCAAACTTTCACGCGAAGAATCCGTTGCAATGCATACGTAACAAGAAGTATGTTCACCCGGAAGCAGTGTGTTATTGAAGTTCATCCCAACAACAAAACCGATGTCAGTAAGCAATGAAGTTTGA
>CALGXJ010000099.1 GCA_937936035.1 Eximiradius proteiniborus | reverse complement strand
CAAATAGGTTTGATAATTCTTCATCACAAAAATATTGCATTAAATCTTTATTTTCTTTAAGAGACTGTAAGAACGGAATTTTTTGGTTCCAGGTTCGCATTGCTGATTTTTGAACTAATTCGTAGGCAGTTTGTCTTTTTAGTCCTTTACGAGCAAGAGCAAGAAGAACTTTTTGAGAATTATATAATCCGTTTGTAATTTCAAGGTTTCTCATCATATTTTCAGGATAAACGATTAGATTATCAAGAAGATTAATTGAACGGCGAAGTATGTAATGACAAGAGATTGTGCTGTCCGGAAAAATTATCCGCTCAACTGACGAATGAGAAATATCGCGTTCGTGCCAGAGGGCATTGTTTTCGATTGCAGCCAGAACATTTGTCCGAAGAAGCCTTGCTTGACCACATATATTTTCGCTACTAATCGGATTGCGTTTATGTGGCATAGCTGAGCTACCTTTTTGACCTTTAGAAAAATATTCTTCTGCTTCGAGAACTTCTGTTCTTTGTAAATGACGAATTTCTGTAGCAATTTTTTCGAGCATAGAGCCAATCATAGCAATTGAATGCAAGAACTGAGCATGGCGGTCACGTTGAACAACCTGAGTAGATATTATTGAAGGACGCAAGCCTAATTTTTCGCAAACATACTCTTCAATAAATGGAGGTATATGTTCGTAAGTCCCGACTGCACCACTAATTTTGCCAACAGCAATTTCATCAATTGCTTGCTTCATTCTGTTTATGTTTCTTCGACATTCATCCAACCATAGAGCAAATTTCAAGCCGAAGGTCATAGGCTCAGCGTGCACGCCGTGGCTACGTCCAATACAAACAGTATATTTGAATTCATTGGCACGTCTAATTAATACTTGCTCTAAATTTTGGAGTTCCTGAAGAATAAGCTCACCAGCTTGTTTAGCTTGAACAGCAAGAGAAGTATCGAGAACATCAGAGGAAGTCATACCCAAATGAATAAAACGGGATGGTTCACCAACTTGTTCTTCAATACTTGTTAGAAAAGCTATAACATCGTGTTTAGTTGTTTGTTCAATTTCATTAATTCGATTGATGTTAATTTTTGCTTTGTTTCTTATTTCACTGATAATTTCAGGAGGTGCAATACCGAGCTTCACTTGTGCTTCGCAAGCAAGGATTTCGATTTCGAGCCAGATATTGAATTTATTGTTTTCTGACCATATTTGAGCCATTTCAGGCAAAGTATATCTTTCAACCATATTAAGAAAATACTCATTAATTAATACAAATTATTATCAAAATTAAAGAAAAATCTTTATTTTTCTTAATTAAATTATGGCACATTTTTAACAATTACTATTTTCTGAGGTTAAAAGTGAAATTATTTTGGTTAGTGTTGATAACGATTTGTTGTGCCACTGCTGCGAATGCAAGTAAGCCACTTTGTGCATTTAGGGTTGAAAACATCTGGTATTTTTTAACCGAAGATGGTAAGGAAATGTGTAAGCCAATGATTTTGGACGGCATATCGCATTATTCTGAAGGAAAATTTGCCGCACGAAAACGAACAAAGGACACAGCATATTTTGCATATTTTGATACAAAAGGAAAAGAACTGTTCAAAGTAAACACATCGCTTCCATTTCACTTTAAACAAGGTTATGCATTGACTGTTAAGTATTTAGATGAAAAAGGAACACAACGATTGTATGGCGTAATTGATAGTACCGGAAAAACTATTTTTGATAATGTATTGCCTGACGCATTAGAATTTTCTGATTCTCTGGCGTATATTGACAATTATGACAAAAAAGGATACATAAATTTAAACGCAGAATTTGCAATTCAAATTCCAGATACACTTGTTGGTTACAGATTTTCAGAGGGGTTGGCTGCTGTTTCGAATGCAGATATGAAAGTTGGTTTTATTAATAAAAGTGGCGAAATTATTATTCCATTGAAATATTACGAAGCTGGTATTTTTTCTGAGGGTTTATGTAAGGTATTTGGCGAAAATGGGTTTGGTTTTATTAATAAACAAGGTGATTTAGTAATTGCACACCGATTTGATGAAGCAAGAAATTTTGTTGAAGATAGAGCTTTTGTAGGTATCTTAGATGATGACTATAAACTTACGTGGGGATTGATTGATAAAGACGGGAGAATGATAGAAAGCTACATTTATTTTAATGTTCTGGATTTTAGCGAAGGATTAGCAGCAGTTCAAAAAGATAAGTTATGGGGCTATATTGACAAATACGGCAAAACGGTAATAAATTTTCAGTTTAATGAAGCGGATAGTTTTAAAAATGGTTTAGCGTTTGTAGTAGACAGACAGAACAAAAAGTCTGGGTATATAGACAAGAAAGGAAATTACATTATTACATTCAACAGATTTGAAATACTTATTGATTTTAGAAGTAACAGAAAATTCTTTAACTTCCAGTAATATGAATCGAGTTTTAATTTTATTGATGTTCTTTGCTTCGTTTAAATTACTTGGTGAGGAAACAGATACAAGTAGAGTATTTAGACTTAATCAAATCAATATTGAAGGTAGAAAAAGTTTGTCGCAAAAGGAACTTGAATTTTCTGCAATAAATATTCTGACAAGAGCTGATATTGAACGGTCAAATTATTTCCAGATAAGTGAAGTATTGTCAAAATCACCAGGAGTCTTTATAAAAAATTATGGAGGGCTTGGAGGATTAAAAACTGTTACGTTGCGCGGAACTAACTCTATGCAAACAGTTATAGCATTTGATGGAATTCCACTGAATTCAATTCAAAATGGTAGTTTCAATCTTACAGGAATACCACTAAGCATAATTGATAAAGTTGAGGTAACACGAGGCGGAGCGAGCAGTTCTTTTGGAAGCAATTCAATTGCTGGAGCAATAAATTTTGTCCCCAAAATTGTTGATAATAACGAATTTGAATTGTATGTAAAGCGCACATCTTTTGCTGAAACCCAGCTAATGTCTTCGTGTAATTTTAAAACCAGTTCTGTAAAAAACTCAATAAATATTGATTTGACCAACAGTTCTGGTGATTATCCTTTTGATTTCTTGCAATTTGGCGAAAAGAGGACAGTAAGAAGAAAAAACAATTCATATAAAAATCTCACTTTTTCATATAGTAACGAGTATTTGAACAACAATAATAATTTTAGGAACACTATTATATATGAAAATTCCAAAAGAGGAGTTCCCGGAGCTGTTTTGCAAGGAAGAATTGAATCGACCAAAGCAAATTTGAGCGAACAGAAAGTATTTGCAAAAAGTAGTTATGATTATGTTCATTCTGAGTATTTTTTGATTGGGCTCGATATAGCATATAGATATTCATATATGAATTTTATTGACCCTGAACTGCCATCAATAAATGGAATTGGCACAGATAATATATTTGAAACTAATGATTTTATTGTTCAGTCAAAAATAGTGTGTTCTTTTGATAATAATGAGATATCATTAAAAACAGGAGCTAATTATTCGTTACTCGAAGGTAATATGCTCGATCCAAAAGCAGGGAATAAAGTTCATCGAACAAATCCATTTGTTACAGCAAGTTATTCCAATGTTTTATATCTATACAAATTAAAATTAACATCAAATATTTCAACAAGATCTGATTTCTTTGATGATGGGCGACCTGCACTTTCGCCATCAATTGGGATAAAACTTGATTTTAATGATTTCTATCTGAAAATTCTAAACTCGTTTAATTATAGAAAACCGAGTTTCAACGAAATGTATTATCTGAACTACGGAACAAAAGATCTGCGACCTGAGAAATCTTTGAACTACACACTTACTCTTGGCGGTAATTTCCTTGAAACAGTTCAGATTGATTTTAGTACTTTCTTAATAAAAACAAAAGATCAAATTATTGCTATTCCCAAAAGTCCTGTCTCGTGGAGTGCTGCAAATATCGATAAAGTAGAACACAAAGGAATGGAACTGTCAATTTTTGGGAATTACACTGAAATTTTTCTTGAAAAAATTGGGTTCAATTGGACACTTCAATCATCTATAAATAAGACGAAAGGCTCCCTCTTTTACAATAAACAGTTAATTTTGACACCACAGGAAATTTTAAATGGTTATTTGTTAATGAATTTTGAATACATTAAATTTTCAGTAGATTTTGACTATACATCATTCAGATATACTGATCAAGAAAACAATAACAATAGTAGTATATTACTGAATTATTTTCTGCTCGATTTCGGCTTAATAATCCCTATCCAGATAAAGAATACAGAACTGAATGCAATTATGGATTGCAAGAATGCTTTCGACAAACAATATGAGATTGTTCCAAATTATCCGATGCCTAAAAGGCAGTTTATAATCGGGATAAATATCAAGTATTAGTTTACCAGACCCACTCGTGCTTGCTTTCGCGGGTCATCAATTCATTTATTGCTTCTTTAGGAGATAAGTTGTCAAAAAGAATGCGATATACTTGCTGAGTAATAGGAAGTTCAACGCTATGCCGCTCGCCGAGCTTGATAGCAGAAATAGTAGTAGCAACACCTTCGGCAACCATTTTCATAGAAGATGTGATTTCAGTCAGAGATTTTCCTTTGCCAATAAGTTCGCCAACCAGTCTGTTTCTACTGTGTTTGCTATTACAAGTAACAAATAAATCTCCTAAACCAGATAAACCAGAAAAAGTCCAAGGATGAGCCCCACAAGCAACACCAAGTCGGACAATTTCTGCGAGTCCGCGTGTAATTAGAGCAGCTTTTGTATTATCTCCATAACCTAGACCATCGATAATGCCAGAAGCAATTGCTAAAACATTTTTTAAAGCTCCACCAATCTCAGTTCCAACTACATCATTAGACGTATACACGCGAAACTCAGGAGTAGAGAACATTTCCTGACAAAGTTTCGCCTTGGAAATATCACTTGAAGCTGCTACTACTGTTGTTGGGATTTTTCTTGACACTTCTTCGGCGTGCGATGGACCACTTAGAACAACAAAATTATCTTCCGGCAAATTTGTTATTTCAGAGAAAATCTGAGATATTCGGTAAGTTGTATTCTGTTCGATACCTTTTGAAGTATTAATAAGTATTTTATTTGAAAAATCAATATCGGTCAATTTTGAATATATGGGACGAATATATTGAGTAGGAACAGCATTTACAATAAAATCATAGTGCTTGAATTTGCTGAGTGAGTTAGTAGATTTTAGATTTGAATTTAGTGTAATTCCGGGAAGAAAATTGCTATTTATATGAAAAGAGTTAATCTCTTCTGCCACTTCTTTTTCGTGAGCCCAGAGCAATACATCAAATTGATAAGACAACAGATTTGCGAGTGTAGTTCCCCAGCCACCTGCACCGATAACGAAAACTTTTTTCAAATTATTTATCCGCTTTACCGAAAATTCTGATTAGATGTAAGTTTTTGAAGCGATTTTCTTGCCCTCTAAGCAGGCGTTTGATATTTGAACGGTGAGTATAAATCACTAATAGAGTAATAAGAAAAGAAAAATAAACAAGAATTTCATAGTTAGGAATATTCACGTGGAATAAATTATATCTCACAATCAAAGATGAAGGTAAAGTGAATGCTGCTGCAATAGAACCCAGAGAGACATAACCAGAAAAAATTACTGCAAGGATGAAAATTCCCAGCGCAATTGAAACATCAACCGGTAGAATAGCCACCATCATACCAGCAGCAGTGTTTATTCCTTTGCCACCTTTAAATCCGACAAAAACTGAAAAAACGTGTCCTAAAATTGCAGAAATACCAGCTATTATTTTAACAATTGTAATATTTTCAAAACCGGTAGTATTTGGGAATGAAATTCCATTTGCTATAACCGGCGCAATCAAAACAACAGCAAGAACACCTTTTAAAATATCAATAATTTGAACTGTTAGTCCCCATTTCCAACCTAAGACACGGAATGCATTCGTACTGCCCATATTACCGCTACCTTTCTCCCGAATGTCGAAACCGAAAAAACGTTTGCTGATAATTACTGCAGTTGGAAAAGAGCCTAACAAATAGCTGAATAATGATACGATTAAAATTTTAAGAATAGCTTCCATAAAACAAACTTAACACAAAATACACAAAAACAAGATAGCAAAAATAACTTAAAAAATTATATTATTCAAACATAAGCATTACGTAATTATAAGTAACGCTAAAATTCAATAAATATTATATGATAAAAAGAAGCAGCAGGCAATTTTTTGCCTGCTGCTCGAAACAAAATTATAAATATCTATGGATTACACCTTCGTGACGCTTGAAAATTGGGTCATAATTTTTCACTTCACGACCGAAGCATACTCCAAGTTGTTCGTAGAAAGCAATTTCTTGAAGATCTACGTATCTCTGTTTGATTGCCTCTGATGTAGGTAGATAAGAAATTTCGTTACCTTCTACTCCGACAACAGTAACTCCGTATATACCTTCAAGAAGAAGAAGCACTGCAGCTCCACCCCCTTGCTTGCCGAAAGCAACATCATAAGCAGTCGTCCCACCTGCTCTTACCAAATGACCGAGTTGAACTTCTCTTATTTCGGGGTACATATAAATTCCATCAACATAAATACCTTCACGTTTAAGAACATCCGACCAATCTGGATCTTGCTTCATATAGAATTCCAATTGCTTGCGAATGTATTGTCCAACACCAGATAGTTTCTGATGTCCGAAAGAATCCTGACCGGCTGTTGAATCTGTAAAGTATCGGCCTTCTTTATCTTTGACACCTTCAGCTGCAACAATAATATAGGTAGAACCTTTAACATCGGAATGAATTAGACGATTAATATATGTTTTCTTGAAGTGCTGATAAACTATTTCGTAATCTGCATTAATTTCGGGGATAAGGATACAATCGGCGTCAGCACCTACTCCACCTCGGAATGCAGTGTGTCCAGCATATCGACCGAAAACCTCGATAATT
>CALGXJ010000098.1 GCA_937936035.1 Eximiradius proteiniborus | reverse complement strand
AAAAATACACAAAAATAAAAAATAAAAATAATCAAAAACCGAGTGAAAAAAAAGTATAAATATAATTCAAATCGATTACCACCGGTCTCAACAAACAAAAAGAAAGAGGTTGCCTCAGAAGAGGCAACCTCTTTTGAATATTATTAACTGCAAATTACTTTAATTTTGGCATATCTCTGAGAACATCAGCGATTTTTGGAGCGGAAATTTCCGTTAATTCGTAGTAAACGCGTGTATTTGGCTTGTTAATTTTAATGAAGCGGGCAAGATTAATCGGAGTGCCGATAACAACAGAGTCGCACTCAACATTGTTAATTGTAGCTTCAAGATCAGTCATTTGTTGTTTGCCATATCCCATTGCCGGAAGCAATATACCGATTTCCGGATAAATTTCAAATGTTTCAGCAATTTTTCCAACAACATATGGACGTGGATCGACAAAATCAGCAGCACCATAGCGACGAGCTGCTACCATTCCTGCCCCGTGATCCATTTCGCCGTGTGTTAATGTTGGACCATCTTCTACTACCAATACATTCTTGCCTTTGATAACTTCTGGTTTTTCAACCATAATTGATGATGCTGCAAGTATAATATGTGCTTTCGGATTATACTCGCGCACGTTATCCAATACTTCTTCAATATCTTCTGGATATGCAGAATCAACTTTGTTTACTACAACAACATCAGCCATACGAAGGTTTACTTCACCGGGATAGTAGCTGATTTCGTGACCAGGACGTAATGGATCTACTACTACGATATGTAAATCTGGTTGATAGAATGGCATATCATTGTTGCCACCGTCCCAAACAATTACGTCAGCTTCTTTTTCTGCTTCACGCAGAATTGCTTCATAATCTACACCGGCATAAATTACCGAACCCATTGCGATATGTGGTTCGTATTCTTCCATTTCTTCGATTGTGCAATTGTGCTTGTCTAAATCTTCAATCGAAGCAAAACGCTGAACTTTCTGTGCTTCCAAATCACCATAAGGCATTGGATGACGAACAGATACTACCTTTTTGCCCATTGCTATCAATTGGCGAACTACTTCTCTTGTTGTCTGGCTCTTCCCACAGCCAGTGCGAACTGCACAAATTGAAATAACTGGTTTTGTCGATTTAATCATTGTTGGATATGAACCCATCATTGAGAATTTTGCACCAGCTGCCATTACTCGTGAACCAATGTGCATTACTTTTTCATAAGGAAGGTCGCTGTATGATAATACGCATTCATCTACATTATATTCTTTGATTAATTTTTCTAAGTCTGCTTCATCAAAAATTGGAATTCCATTTGGATAAAGCTTGCCTGCTAATGATGCAGGATATTTACGACCATCAATATCCGGAATTTGAGCTGCTGTAAAAGCAACTACTTCATACATTTCATTGTCGCGATACATTGTGTTGAAATTGTGGAAATCACGACCTGCAGCACCAATGATAATTACACGTTGTTTTTTCATAAAATCTCCTGATTAATAATAAAATTAATTAAAAAATTATCCTAAATTTTCATTTAATACTTTTTCAATTGTCGCAACAGCCCAATCAATTTCCTCTTTTGTAATTACAAGAGGTGGAGCTATTCTGATAATAGTTTCGTGCGTATCTTTGCAGAGCATTCCTTCTTCCATCAATCTTACGCAATATGGACGTGCCTTCGTATTTAACACAAGACCTATCCACAATCCACGACCGCGAACCATTTTGATTTTTGGGTTGTTTATTGCGCGAAGCTTATTGATAAAGTATTCGCCCATTTCTGCTGAACGCTCAATCATTTTCTCTTCTATCAATACATCTAAGGCACGAATCGCTACCGCTGCTGCGAGTGGATTGCCTCCAAAAGTCGAACCGTGTTGCCCCGGCTTTATTACAAGCATAATATGTTTATCAGCCAATACTCCAGAAACTGGATAGAACCCGCCAGAAAGTGCCTTGCCTACAATTACTATATCCGGGCGAACTCCTTCATAATAATGTGCAAATAGCTTTCCTGCACGTCCAAGTCCTGATTGAATTTCGTCGCAAATAAACAAAATATTGTTTTCACGGCAAATTTGTTCTACTGCTTTCAAATACCCTTCAGGTGGAATTACAACTCCGCCCTCGCCTTGAATTGGCTCGATAAGTATTCCGACTGTATTCTTTGAAATTTTGGACTTCAAATCTTCAATATTACCATATTCGTGCATTGGGAATGCTTCTTTGCAATATGGACCATATCCGTAATATGAATCCGGGTCGTCAGAAAATCCTACAATTGTCGTTGTTCTTCCGTGAAAATTCCCGGTTGCTACAATAATTTCAGCTTTGTCTTTTTCGACGCCTTTCACGTCATATCCCCAACGACGTGCAAGCTTTATTGCTGTTTCTACTGCTTCAGCACCCGAATTCATTGGCAAAAACATATCATAGCCAGTTAGCTCATGCATTTTCTTGTATAGCATAGGCAATTTGTCGTTGCGGAATGCGCGGCTTGTGAGTGTTACTTTGTTTACTTGCTCCAAAAATGCTTCTTTTATTTTTGGATGGCAATGTCCTTGATTTACTGCTGAATAAGCAGCAAGGCAATCCAAATACTTTTTCCCTTCCACATCGTATACGAAGCAACCTTCAGCTCTTTCTACAACTACATCTAACGGATGATAATTGTGCGCCCCATATTCATTCTCAATAGCAATGTAATCTTGTGTTTTCAATGTAATTCTCCAATTAATTAATAAAATATATTAATTTATAAACTGTTAATTTCAATTTTTTTAGGTTAGAAAATCAAATAGGAGCGTCTGTTGAATAGTGTTTGAACCGCAAAATCTTTCCTGCCCGTGATGCAGGAACTGCAAATGGACTTTTGCTGGTTTTGCCATTCAAATAAGAATAGTTGGTTATATGTAAATCGATTTTATAC
>CALGXJ010000097.1 GCA_937936035.1 Eximiradius proteiniborus | reverse complement strand
TTTTTCAGACGCTGAATATGTAATGACAGAGGCTCCTGTTACTGTTAAAGCAAAAATTCGCAATAGTGGTAGCAACCAATTAACTAATGTAAATCTTAAAATTGAGATTTATCGCGAAACTCCTGCTGACTATGACAGCACTCAGTTCGTTGGTGTTATCGAAAAAACAAAAGTTATTCCTGTTACTATTACTTCAACTGATGATATCGAAGTTGATTTCTTATTAGCAGACGAAAATGGTTTAGGTGATGACTGGATTCCTCAAACTTATGCTGATTTACGTGGTATGGGCTATACTATCCCACCTCAATTCAAAACTATGCAGCCAAATGTAACTCCAAGATATAGAATGGTACTCTCTGTAGACAACGCTTCAGATGAGGTTATTACCAATAATGTATTTACTAAATATGTTCGTTTCTATTTGAAACGCTCATCATTAAGTATACTTCTTTCTGTTGAAAATAGCCACATTGATATTGATACAGTTGACACAAATGGTAATAAGGTTCCTCGTCCGGATATGACTAATCTTGATCAAATTGCTGGTAAGTTAAACTATGATTCGCTTGTTACTGCTTTCAAACGTATGGGATTTGTTGCTGACTACACACTTGAAGTTCCTCGCTATGATATAGACATTTTCGAGCGTAATGCTTGGGAACCAAAAGCAGTTAATTATTCAATGTATCGTACTTTAGTTTGGTCAGATGGAGATGATAAACCGCTTACTCGCTACCAGACATTTGATTTGCAAAAATTCTTAGCCTTAGGTCAAATCGGTAGCAAACGCAATGTTATTGTTGCAAGTCAGGAATTCATTCGTCAGAATCAGGATATTTATCCTTTCATTAACTTTGAGTTCAGAGCAAGTTACTCAACAAGAAATAATACTAACTTACCTTACAATTTAACTGAACTGCCAACTCAAAGATTGGTCGGGCTTGCAATGGCAAGAGATTTGGAATCCAAAGTCGCAACTACTGGTTGGGTTAACAACAGCGTTATACCAGCAGTTAGTGATATGCCACCTGCAACAGTTTATCACGATATTTTCTTCGTAAATGATGGATTTTCCCGAATTTCTTACTATGCTAAGCATCCAACAAATGTTGCTCAAGCTCAAAAAATTATTGGTATTGCTACTACTAATTTGAGCAAAAACATACTTTATTACGGTTTAGATTGGCGTCATTTCGCTGATGCTGAATTTATTATTCGTGCCGCGACTGATTTCTTGACTGATAACGAAGGTTACATTATTCCTATTGAATTGCTTTCATTCGATGCCAATCCTGTTGGTAAACGTGTTGAACTTCTCTGGGCTACTGCTAGCGAACAAAATTCATCTCGTTTTGATATAGAAAGAGCCGAAATTTCTAATAATATTAAGAGTGCATTTGTTAAAATTGATGAGGTTCGCGCAAATGGTAATAGCAGCACACTCAGAGAATACTCAGCTTCTGATAGAAATGTAGAATTTGGAGCTACCTATGCTTATCGTCTTAAAATGATTGACCTGAACGGCGAATTTAAGTATAGCGATGAGAAAATTGTTACTATTACAAGCAATGACTTATTTACAATTAACGAGGTTTCCCCAAATCCAGCTACAAACGAAGCTTCGATAGAATTCACTTTGTTGAATGATGCAAAAGTTTCAATTGGTATTTATGATGCTACTGGTAAGTTAATCAGTACTGTTGCAGACAATGTCTATAACTCAGGCTTGAATGTAGTAAAATTCGACACCAAATCACTGGTAAGTGGTTCATATAAGCTTGTAGTTAATGTCAATAATACTGTTGTTGTCAAGAGATTTACGATTATTAAATAATGATTATTGACTTTATTGAAATGGCTGCCTTTTCTTCAAAGGCAGCCATTTTTTTTGGTTATTCAGAATTAGTTTTATATCTTACAGTTTTGTTTAAATAATTTATGAGAATAATGAAGTTCAAATTCAATTTTGCAAAGATATTTAACAAATCGCTTGATATTATTGAAATTATTGGGAATAAGTTGCCACATCCTGCTACAATTTTCGGTTTGCTAGCTCTGTCAGTCGCAATCATTTCTTTTGTTGGTGATTTGCTCAATTGGCGAGCGGTTCATCCATCTGATGGTTCAATAATTACCGTAAACAACTTATTAAGTGCTGATGGTCTTCGTTGGATTTGGACAAATATTGTATATAATTTCGTAAACTTTCCTCCTCTCGGTTATGTTTTGGCAGTTATGGTTGGGGTTGGAGTTGCCGAAGGAGCTGGTTTGTTTAATGCTTTGATTAAGGCACTTGTCATTCATACTCCTAAAAAAATCATCACTGCATCTATTATTTTCACTGGCATTTTATCCCATTTGGCTTCCGAAGCTGGTTATGTAATATTAATTCCACTTGGAGCATTAATTTTTCATACATTAGGTCGCCATCCTATGGCAGGGCTTGCAGCTGCTTTTTGTGGTGTAAGCGGTGGTTTTGGTGCAAACTTATTAATTGGTTCTGTGGATCCAATATTATCCGGGCTTTCTCAGTCTGCCGCTCAGATTGTTGACAAAAGCATATATGTAAATGCCGCAGTAAATTTATATTTTATGTTCTTCTCATGCTTTGTAGTTGTTATTGTGGGAACTTTTGTAACTGAAAAGATTGTCGAGCCACGACTTGGGGAATATAAAGGAAACTCTGAGAAAATCCAAATCGAAGACATTACACCTATCGAAAAAAAAGGACTTACTGCGTCGTCAGTCGCTTTTGTTTTAGTGATTGCTCTTATTCTAATTATGGTGTTTCCTGAATGGGGAATTCTAAGAAATCCAAAAACTGGAGAAATTCTTCATTCTCCATTTTTTGATGGAATTATCATTGGCATTTTGATCTTATTTTTAATACCCGGATTCGTATATGGAATGATTGTCGGAACAATAAAAAACGACAAAGACTTTATGAAACACATAACAAAGTCTATGAGCACTCTGGCTTCCTATATTGTTCTTGTTTTCTTTGCAGCACAATTTGTATACTTTTTCCGATATAGTAATGTAGGACTAATATTTGCGATTTCTGGTGCAGACTTTCTTTCACACGTCGGACTTACAGGTATTCCGCTAATTGTTGCCTTCGTGCTGCTTTCTGCATTTATTAATTTGTTTATGGGCAGTGCTTCTGCAAAATGGGCAATAATGGCTCCTGTTTTCGTTCCAATGTTTATGTTTCTGGGCTATCACCCAGCACTTACGCAAGCGGCTTTTCGCATTGGTGATTCGGTTACAAATTTGATCACTCCAATGATGAGTTATTTCGCTCTGATTGTTGCTTTCGCTCAAAAGTATGACGAAAATTACGGCATGGGTACAATTATTTCAACGATGCTCCCATACACTTTCTTTTTAACTGTATTTTGGACATTATTATTAATTGTATGGATGCTGCTTGGTCTGCCACTCGGCCCAGGTGGCCCTTTGTATCTATAATTATGAAGGTATAAAATGAATAGAGTATTGATTACTGGTGGAGCAGGTTTCTTAGGTTCGCATTTATGTGAAAAGTTCATTTCAGAGAATTTCGAAGTTATCTGTATGGATAACTTTATTACAGGTTCTCCTGATAATATTGCCCATTTATTTGGCAATAGTAGATTTCAGTTTGTTCATCACGACGTTACAAATTATATTTACGTCGAAGGCAAGGTCGATTTCGTTCTGCATTTTGCTTCGCCTGCTTCTCCACTTGATTATTTAAAATTGCCGATTCAAACACTTAAAGTTGGTTCGCTCGGTACTCATAAAACCCTAGGGCTTGCTTTGGCTAAGAAAGCA
Source organism: Eximiradius proteiniborus (assembly GCA_937936035.1). Taxonomy (GTDB): domain Bacteria; phylum Bacteroidota; class Ignavibacteria; order Kapaibacteriales; family UBA2268; genus JAKIZO01. The sequence continues at coordinate 5,981 of CALGXJ010000097.1, read as the reverse complement.
ACCTTTCTTTTGGCAAGCACAAGTGAAGTGTATGGCGACCCACTTGTTCATCCACAAAGTGAAGATTACTGGGGCAATGTCAATCCTATTGGTGTTCGAGGAGTTTACGACGAGGCTAAACGTTTTGCTGAGGCCATGACAATGGCTTATCATCGCTATCACAATCTCAATACTCGAATTGTTAGAATTTTTAATACTTTTGGTCCAAGAATGAGGCTTTGCGATGGAAGAGCTATTCCTGCTTTTATTACTCAAGCTCTAAACAATGAACCAATAACTGTGTTCGGCGATGGATTGCAAACTCGTTCTGTTTGCTATGTTTCTGATTTGATTGATGGTATTTATAAACTATTGCTGTCCAGCGAAAATGAACCTGTAAATATTGGAAATCCTGATGAAATTACTATTCTTGATTTAGCCAAAGAGATTATCGAACTCACTAATTCTAAAAGTGAAATTGTTTTTAAAGATTTACCAGAAGACGACCCAAAAGTTAGACAACCTGATATTGATAAAGCACGTTCAATACTTGGTTGGGAACCTAGAGTATCTCGCCGCGAAGGTTTAATTAAAACTATTGAAGACTTCAAAAAGCGACTTAAAATGTAACATTATTTTGAATTCAAACGTATATAATCATATGTTTAACATAAATTGAACGATTATGAAGGATTATCCGAGAAGAGATTTTTTGAAACAATGTGGGATTGGTTTAGGAGTTGTTATGACATCTAATTTATGGTTAAATGAACTACTTGCTAATCCTACAAAAGCAGTAGGGGAGACCCTTCTTTCTAATTATTTCGGTTTTACAAAAGAGCAACTTAAGAAATTGCTGGAAATTGGTTTATCCAAAGGTGGTGAATTTGCCGAATTATATTTTGAGTACCGCATTTCTAACAACCTAACTTACGAAGAAGATATCGTAAAATCTGCTTCTGAAAATATTATGCTTGGTGTTGGAACACGTGTTATAAAAGGGAATAAATTCGGCTACGGCTATACAAGCGACTTAAGCTTCGATAAAATCAAAGAAGCATTTATTGCAGCCGCTTCTATTGCAGATTCTTCCAATGGTAACAAAGTTGCTAATCTTAACGAAAAGAAAATCCAAAACCAATTTTATTCTATGCAGCAACCAGTTAGTCTTGCTTCGTTAGAACCGAAAATTGATTTAACTCGTCGTGGCTATCATTCTGCTAAATCTTATGATTCTAAAATTACTCGTGTAACCTCATCCATTGCTGATGAAATGCAATATATTTTAATTGTTAATAGTGAAGGTGTGATTATTTCCGATGTTCGTCCCCAAGTTCGCTTGGTGGTAAGCGCAACCGCAGAAGATGGCAACACAAGAAATACTGGGCGAGGAAATGCAGGTGGTAGGGTTGGGCTTGATTTCTATGAAAAAATTATTACTCCTGAACAAATAGGTTATCAAGCTGCAGAAGAAGCCGTCATCCTATTGAAAGCAAAGGACGCTCCTCCTGGCGAAATGCAAGTTGTTCTTAGTAAAGACGAATCAGGTGTGATGATTCACGAAGCTGTAGGGCATCCTCTCGAAGCTGACGGTGCTTGGAAAAAAACTTCAATTATGTGGGATAAATTGGGGCAATTGGTTGCTAATCCAATTGTTACGATTTATGATGATGCTACTATCCGAGATCTACGTGGTACTCTCAATATTGATGATGAAGGAGTTGAATGTGATAACGTTATGTTAATTGAAAAAGGCAAATTAGTTGGTTTCTTAAACGATAAGCTTTCAGCAAAAATCTTGAAACACAAAGAAAACGGTCACGGGCGCCGTCAGTCTTATATGCATCCTCCAATCCCGAGAATGAATAATACTGTTCTTGCAAAAGGTGATTCCTCGCCAGAGGAAATAATTCAAAGCATAAAAAAAGGCTTTTATGCTGTAACTTATCAGGGGGGTATGGTTTCCGGTACCGGTAAATTTACTTTCTCTGTTAATTTAGGTTATATGATTGAAAACGGTCGTCTTACTTATCCTGTAAAAAATGCTACTTTAATCGGAACAAATATTGATATTTTGAAGGAGATTGATATGGTTGGCAATGATATGGGATTTTTCCTCGGTACCTGTGGAAAAGACGGACAATCTGTTCCTGTTACTTGTGGAACACCAACTCTTAGAATTAACAGAATGACTGTAGGAGGGGTAGCATAATGAAGACTGATTATAAAAAACTTGCTGAGCAAATTGTTGAAAAATCTATAAATAAAGGGGCAACAGAAGCACAATGTAGTATCTATGATGGTGTGCGTTTTTCTGTTGATGTTCGCGAAGGAGAAGTTGAACAGTTAATTTCTGCTGGTTCAACTTCACTTTCTTTGAAAATTATTGTCGACAATAAAGTTGCAACTGCATCAACCTCCGATTTATCTTCGAAAACTATTGATGAATTAATTGAAAACTCTATCAAAAAAGCAAAATACTTATCAAAAGATGAATTTGCATCTCTTCCCGAGTTGGAAAAAATAGATTTCAGCATTGAAAAATTGAAATTATATGATGACGCAGCAGAAAAAGTATCTCCAGCCGAAAAAACTAAACTTGCTATTGAATTAGAAAAAATATGTTCTTCGAACAAGCAAATTACTCGTTCCACTGGTGCAGGATTTAGTAATTCCTATGGGACAACTTATCTTGCTAATAGTAAAGGCTTTTCCAATTCATACAAAAGTTCAAGTTGTTACATAGGTGTTGGTCTTCAAGCAGGCGAGGGAGATAATTTATACGAAGATGGTTATTATGATTCTGCTCGCTCATTTAAAGAACTTTTGTCTATTGATGTGATTGCAAAGAAAGCAGTTGATCGCACAATAAGAATGATTGGTGCCAAAAAAATTCAGACACAAAATGTTCCTATTGTCTTAGAACCCGAAATGTCCGCTCGAATGTTACTCGGTTTTCTTGTCGAATGCTTATCTGGTTCTAATATTTATATGAAACGAAGCTTTCTTGCTGGGAAAATTGGTGAAAAAATTTCAAGTGATTTGGTAACTCTTATTGATGACCCACTTATTCCTGGCGGAAGAGCGAGTGTTCCTTTCGATCGCGATGGTGTGCCAGCTCGTCACAAAACAGTAATTGAAAAAGGTGTTTTAAAATCTTATTTTTTAGACAATTATTCTGCTAAAAAATTAGGTATGAAACCTAATGGCCCCGGTCCAACGAATTTGAAACTTGTACCGGGAAAATACTCCCAAGATGAAATTATTCGTTCAGTGAATAAAGGGTTGTTGCTATGTTCGACCATTGGACAAGGAACTGTTCCAACTTCTGGCGATTTATCCAAAGGAGCTTATGGTATTTGGATAGAAAATGGGTATCTGACTTATCCTGTTAATGAAGTTACAATTTCTGGCAATTTAGGGACAATCTTGAATAATATCACTATGGTTGGTAACGATCCAGATCCTCGTTCTTCTTTCTCTGCTCCAACTTTACTTATTAGTGAAATGACTATCTCAGGCAAATAATTATTTTATTTTGCATAATTAGTTAAAAGAGGCTGTTGAAACATCACAGCCTCTTTTTTTTATTATATTTGATACTTTATTATTTATTTCTCAATGGATTAAAGGTGTGAATAGAATGATACGGTTCTTGCTGCGGAGTTAGAGAAACATCTTTCCCGAAATTGAACAAGTCAGGCGAATATTTATTTTTTAATTTATCTTGTAGAGCTATTAATCCTTTTATAACTGCTTCCGGACGTGGAGGACAACCAGAAACATATATATCAACAGGTAAAAATTGATCAATGCCTTGCACAACTGAATATGAACGAAACATACCACCAGTGGAAGCGCATACTCCCATAGACATAACCCATTTTGGATCAGGCATCTGGTCGTAGATTTTTCGCACTACCCACGCCATCTTGTAAGTAACAGTTCCAGCTACAATAAGAAAATCAGATTGTCGCGGCGTCATACGAAAGACTTCCGAACCAAACCGGGCGACATCGAAACGAGATGATGCAAAAGCCATCATCTCAATTGCACAACAAGAAATTCCGAGTGGCATTGGCCACAATGAATTCTTTTGTGCCCACTTTATTACTTCTCCAACAGTTGTTGTCAGAAAACCGTCTCTTCCTAATATATTTTCTAATCCCATTCGAAGCCTCCTTTTTTTAGTTCATAAAAATAACCTGCAAGAAGAACTACAATGAAAATCATCATTGCAATAAAAGCTCCTAAACCTAATTCGCTCAATTGCACTGCCCAAGGATACATAAACACAACTTCAACATCAAACACAATGAAACTTACAGCAACCATATAAAATTTTACAGAAAAACGCTCTCTTGCAGTTCCGTATGGCAACATTCCGCTTTCGTAGGTTGTCCCTTTTCCATAAGTTGTGCGTCTCGCCCCCAACCATTCAGAAAATAACATAAAAGCTAACGCTACAATAAACCCAAACACAATCATCAATATTAGCGGTATATAATCAATAGGCATAGCTATTCCCAAAATATTGTAAAAACATAATATTTAACGTATAAAAATTATTAATATTTTTAAATAAAAAAGGCTGTTCAGCGAACAGCCCGTTGATTGGGAGGGAGTTATCCTTTTCAGGAATTAGCGTTTCAGCTGATTTACTTCAGCCAACAATGTATCACTTACGGTTATTGTTCTCGAAGCAGCTTCGAAAGCTCTTTGAGTGGTAATCAATCGAGTAAATTCAACTGTCATATCAACATTAGATTGTTCCAATGAATTTCCAATTATTGAGGTAGAGTTAAAAATATCATTAGCTGTCCCAATTATTGGTTCTCCGCTGTTAGGTGATACGGAATAAAAATTGTCTCCTGTGCGCACAAGTCCTTCTTGATTGGTAAATCTTGCTAATAGAACTTGTCCAAGAAGCTCTGTTTTACCATTAGTGAATGAACCCCAAAGCTTTCCATCGCGTCCAACAGATAGCGATAATAAATCGCCGGAAGTATATCCATCTTGTGTTTTAAAAGATGCTGTGTTTGCTCCTGCAAACTGAGTAATTCCACTCATTAAATTGTTTGGATCGGCTAGCTGAATTGTTAATGCCGTGGGTGTTGTAGCAAATACATTATTACCAATTACTGTATTTAAATCAGCATAATTTATTTGAACGTTTGTCGGTGTGTTAAGCGTTCCATCTGCATTAAATTGAAAGGTAGTTGCATTAGTATTTACGGACTGTCCATCAATTGATGCAGCTAGTGAGTATTCATTTTGATTTGCTGTTTTTGTGAATGTAAATGTTAAATTATGAACACCACCTATATTATCATAAATATTAATACTTGTGCTACGAGTATCTCCCGTTGCCATCCCTGCATTTAAATTCCCAAAAAAGCTGATATTTTGGGTTTGGCGTGGGGGAGATGTAATATCTGGCGGAATTACTAAATTATCTTTTGTAGCATTTAAACGATTTGTCCCATCGGCATTTTTTATAATAACACCATTAGTTGTTTTATCAACGTTAAATCCTCGCAGAAAAGCTCCTGTAGCAGTATCAATCAAATTCCCATCTCTATCCCGTGATATATTCCCAGCTCTTGAATAAAGTTCTCTTCCATTCATATTATAGATAAAAAATCCATCGCCTTCTATTGCCATATCAAGTGCTCTTTCTGAAGATTCAATTACACCTTGAGCCATGTTTTGAGTAATGCTTGATAAGCGGACTCCGTTCCCAAATTGATGCGGATTTATCCCTCCGTTACCTCGATTTCCCAGAACATTTGGAGCTACTCCATGAGTATACACTTGATAGAACTGGTCACTGAAATTTGCACGATTGGATTTATATCCAATAGTATTTGCATTAGCGAGATTATTCGATATTACATCCATTCGTTGTTGGTTAGCGCGTAATGAACTCGCACCAGTTGCCAATGAACGAGAAAGACCCATAAAAAACCCTCCTTGGTTATTAATTTTTTCCATAAAATTCT
>CALGXJ010000096.1 GCA_937936035.1 Eximiradius proteiniborus | reverse complement strand
AATAATTAATTTTTAAATCACTTAATTTATATTATATTAAAGAAATCTTTCTCATTTTTTGGGAGTTCCAAAATGAATATTTTTGCTACCAATTTGTCTATTTCATTGCGAAACATAATTTTTCTTGCGATAATATGCTTTGCAATGATTGTGCAGAACGAAAAAGTATCTGCATATTATCAAACGCCTGAATTCCCTGTTACATTGAAATGCGTTGGCTGGACAAATCCATACGATACAACAATTGTTACAGGAACAATGTCCATTCGTGAATTTGCAACAAATAGTATTTATATTAAAGATTTTTCGAGCAGTTTTCGAGAAATTTTTATGCCATTTCAAAGTAAGCCAGTAGTAGGTTATAATTATGTATGGTTAGAGGCTTCGCTGCTTCGATGGGAGGATTATTCGAGCTGTGGAGTTGATGGTTATGTTGAGATATTTCAATACGACACGACTAATAATGTATTTTCTGGACTTATTAATTTTGAGCCTGCTTGTTATTTTGCTCCGAGGTTCAGACGTGTTCTGGGGAATTTTTCATATTCTGAGGCAAAACCAGAACTGGTAGTGTCTGAGTATCACAAGTCGTTTGTAACGCCTACGATGCAATTAAGTTTCGGAATGCAATTTACATTGAAAGACAAAGTAATTGATAACGCAAGCATTTACTGCATAAATCCGTTCATAGACGAAAACAACGAAATACAAATTGGGCAAACAAATGCAAATGGAATATTATATTACAATTACATAATACCACAAAATGCTGTGGCTGGTGAGTATAAATTTATTTTCAGAGCAGAAAAGGACACACTGCGTTCAAATACAATTGAGAAAATTGTTAGTGTGGTTGATAGTTTGCAATTATTTGTAAGTGCTACACCGTCGGAAGAAATTGAAGTTGAGGCAGGGAAAGAGGCACATTATAGCTTAACTGTAATTGATGATAACAATGATAATGTTGAAAATGCAGAAATATATTGTTTGAATACAGTATTATCTGATAAATTCATTAAAATTGGGAATACGAATTTAGATGGTAAATTTGATTATACATTTAAAATTCCATCGAACATAAATGCGAATCAGTATACTATCAAATTTATGGCAAAAAAAACTGGCTTAAAAGCTTCGCAAGCAATTGAAAGAATGCTAAATGTACTGCCAGCAAACTTAAGTATGAAAGTACTACCTAATAATGATGTAGAAATTGCTGAAAAAGATTCATTGACATATTTGATTTATATCAGAAATGCAGAAAATAAACCTGTTGGCAATGCAAAAGTATATGTCAATAATCCGGTTGAGAAAAATGGCTTCCAACTAATTGGAATAACTGATTCATTAACTGCAAAACTAACATATGGATATAGGTTTGCAGAAAACACTGAGGGCGAATATACATTTGGTTTTTATGCTGAGAAAGAGGAAATTTCAACAGATACGTTGTTGAGAAAAGTAACAGTAATAAAAGGAACGAAATGTTGGAGTATTCTTGATGGTGCATTAGAATTTTGCATTGAAGGAAAAGGAGTGTGGGAACCAGTCGAAAAAACAACAAAGCTTGAAACAACAGGAAAAGTGTTAATTAATGATTTAGTTGAATTTGTCGGCAAAATTGAAATTGATACAGCACAGTTAGGCATAAGTTGTGATGGTGAATTTTTTGTAAAAGACATACCATTGCCATTAGGTGGAGTAGGAACATTTTCAATTGCAAAAGGCAAATATGAGTTGAAAATTCTTGGAAGCGATGGGAAAATAACTGATTTCATCAATGCTTACACAGATAACTTAGCAGGATTTAAACTAAAAGTAAAAGATATTCAGTTAGTTGGCGGAAGACGTGCAGAAGGAGTGAAAATCACAGCAACGATAACTGTTCCTGGAATTGCAGTTGGTTGCAACGAAGAAGATGAAGTGAAAAACACTGAATTTGAGGTAAAAGATTTTGAGATAAAACGAACAGGGCTTGAGTTAGGAGGATTTAAGGTAGAAAATCTTGGATTTATTTCATTTCCAAATTTCTGTCTGAGTAAATTATATGGGGAATATGACAGCGAACGGGATAGGTTAGATTTTGGAGCAACAGTAAAAATACCATTTGGAGAGGTTGGGGGAGGAATGGCATTCATAGGTGGAGAACTCGATAGCATAGGCTTTAGAATGGAAGCATCGTTTCCACCACTATTCGTAATAGGCACTACCACTGTTGGAATAAGCGGGTTTTTTGGACATATCTCCGGGATAACTCAACCGAATTTAGAATTCGAATTGGGAGGAATATTGTCCGATATTACTTCTGAAGATCTGTATAAAATAGATATTTCAGGATTTTTTAAGACTCCGAGCACAATTGGAATGAAAGGCGAAGCAAATCTTTTCAAAGATCCATTTTTGAAAAAATGGCAAATGAAAGGAGGAATAGAAGGAAGTATTGACTTCTCAATTGCACAAATGGAACTTAAAGGAAACTTAAATATCGGAACAAAAGATGAGGAAGAATATCTTTTGACAACAGAGGGGAATTTGAAATACAATATGAGGCAGAGCAAGTTCTCGGGATATGTATCCGGGAAGTTAGATATACCAAAGTTACGAGATGATTGGCCATTCGATTGGATAAATGCAACGATAGGTCTTCCGAAAAAAGTCGATGCAGATGCTCGGTTGCTGTTTGGAAAATCAAAAGTGTTGTGGGGAGAAGCCAATTTAGGGACTAAAATTGGTAAGTTACGTTATGTGGTTGATCTAAACAAGAACTATGATGATGACGACTTTTTCTTTTTCGAGAGAACACCTGAAAGCACTGTGATAAAAAAAGGTGAGTTAGAAATCAATGATAACACGGTTGAGCAAATAATTGTCAATAGTTCTTTAGATAAATTAGTTATTAGAGTAATTGGAGAGGATGCTGTTCCAATGACTCAATTGATTACTCCGTCATTGATAGAGTATCTACCTTCGGAAGAGTATGAAGGAGATGTGATTTATTCTCAAGACAGCGAATCAAAAAAAGCATTTTGGACAATTGCCAAACCTGAATTTGGGACTTGGCAAATAAAAGTTGCATCCTCAGTTCAAAATTATTCTATTAATTATTACAAATTTGAAGAAAAACCCGAATTTCGAATTCACACGATTCAAAACTTAGATGAAGTGGATGTATACTGGGGAACAAGTGGACTAAATTCAAATGGAAAAATTGAGATATATTTTGACGATAATAGAATTGGTGAAGATGGTATTTATATTGCATCATTCAATGCACTAGATGGAAACGGAAGAATTAAATTAAGCGATACAATGCAACTATGCAGATATTATCTATATGCAGTATATAGCAACGATAATTATACTTTAAGTAGCTACTCGAATGAAGCAATATTAAACAGCAAATCTATTTTATTCCCACCCAATAATATTACTGCAAAATATGTTACTAATAAGGAGAAATGCGTAGTTGAATGGGAAAAGTCGAAAGAAAACAATGTTGTTGGATATGTTATTGTAGGTGAAACATATACAGGGGACGAGATAGTTTTTGCATCTGCCTCAAAGAATGAGACGAAAAAGGAATTCGTAATTGACGATTTCAGCAAATACAAGATAAAAATATATTCTTATAATGCTAATGGCTTAAAAGGATGTCCTTCAAATCCGGTTGATATAATAATGAGCAATAATGAACCACATCAAACAGAAACACTGCTTAGTAAGGATAGATTGAATGTATTTCCAAATCCAACAAATGACAAAATACATATCAGTTGTAAAATTGAAAAGCCTACACATCTTAGAATGAAGATAATTAATTCAGTTGGAGAATTGGTTGCCACAATTGTGGATAATTATTATTTAAATGAAGGGATATTCAGCACAACATTTGATTGCAGGCAATTAAGCTCTTCGGTTTATTTAGTGGTTTTGCAGACAGATAATGGAATTATTACGCAGAAAATACAAGTAATAAAGTAAGTAATAGCAAGATGAAAATAGTGCCGGCTGGGGTAGTCGGCACTATTTCTATGTATATCAATTCTAAGCTATTTTAATGGAATAGTAAATTTAAAAGTAGAGCCTTTGCCTATTTCGGACTCGACCCAAATTCTCCCACCGTGTTTCTCGACGAATTCTTTGCAAAGAATAAGTCCAAGCCCTGTCCCCTTTTCTTGCGAAGTGCCAATTGTTGTATGATGAACATCAATGCGGAAAAGTTTTTGTTTGTCCTCGTCGGAAATACCGATACCAGTATCTTTGACAGCTACCACAACTGCATTATCTTTTTTCTCTGCAAAAACGGAGATTTCACCATTTTCGGGAGTGAATTTTATTGCATTCGTCATAAGATTTCTAATAACAGTAGTAATCATATTGACATCACAGAAAACGACTAATTGATCATCGACATTATCTATAAGTTTTATTGATTTATTGTTAGCACTTTCCTTGAGTAATTCAACGCAGCTAGAAACAATGTATTTAAGATTAGTTTCATCGGGATGAAATTCAAGAGTACCTCTTTGAGAACGAGACCAGGTTAAGAGATTTTCAAGTAATTCATACAAATTTACTGAAGACTTATACATTTCTCCAATAATTTCTAATCTTTCTTCTTCGGAAAAGTCATTATACATTGAGTGTAAAATTTCCGAAAGGTTTTTCAAAGCGCCAAAAGGATTTTTCAGGTCGTGGGCAATAATTGAAAAGAATTTATCTTTGGTTGCATTAAGTTCTTTGAGTTCTTCCAAATATTGTTCTAATTTTCTTTGAGCTAATTTCTTTTCAGTAATATCTATTGCCGTTCCGACAAGTTTTATTACTTTCCCCTCAGAATTATAAACAGGCCTGCCGCGTCCTTCAATAATTTTCAAGTTACCATTAGGAGTAGTTATTTCAGTTTCAACAGTGTATGGAGTTCCTTCGTTTATAGCTTTATTAACCAATTCCATAAAATGCGATGATTCTTCTGGTTTTAACATACTTTTAATAAGTTCTATTGTAGGAATTGTTTCTTCCGGATTAACTTCATAAATTCTATATAGTTCTTTGGACCAGGTAATAACATTGGAGTGCAAATCGTATTCCCAGCTACCGAAATGAGCAATTGATTCGGCTTCTGAAAGAAGTGCTTCACTTTTAGCGAGCAACATAGCTTCGAGTTTCTTTTGAGTAATATCACGTGCGATAATAATGTAGTTTGGCTGATTTGAGATTTCTACATAAGAGACTGAAACTTCAAGTTCAATTGATTGTCCCCCTTTGCGAATAGCTTGAATTTCGAAATGCTTAGAAAGTTGGATATCTTTTGCGGATTGTTTGATTGCTTCAAAATTCGATTTGTTAATTTGATATTTGCCGGGTAAAGAAATTAATTTAATAAAATCGATGCTATTAACTTCATTGAATGAATAACCAAAAATTCTAAAAGCGGCTTCGTTCCAGAAATTAATTTTATTATCCTGATTAATCATCAAAATAGCGTCGTAAGCAGATGAAGTAATTTTTCTAAATTTTTCCTCGCTTTGGCGAAGAGCTTTCTCGGCCAATTTACGATCTTCGATTTCTTTTTCTAATAATTTTTGATTGTCGCGAATTTTTCGATTAACCTCTCTTTCGTGTAAAATAAATCTGAAATATAGAGCAAGAAGACGAACAATTTCAGATTCGGTAAATGGTTTATTAAGAAAGTCAATTCCGCCGACATCGAAGCTACGATGGACCACTTCTTTTGTTGGTGGCATAGCAGTGCAGAAAATAATTGGGATATCAGCATATTTCTCTTGATGTTTGATAATTTTGGCTGCTTTGAAACCATCGACTTCGGGCATATTTACGTCGAGAAGAATAATATCGATAGGATGGTTTCCGAGCAAACGCATAGCTTCGAAAGCATTGCCTGCTTCAAAAATTCTAACGTGGAAATTATCTTCTATCATCTTTCTGGCAGTAACTCGGAAAAAGTTACTGTCGTCAACTATCAAGACATTGAAAATATTATCTGACAGGTTCATAAAACCTCTAAAGAAATATTAATTTTTAACGATAAAATACAATAAACATAAATGTATTATCGTAACTTTTATTGTTTTATTTAATTTTTTGAGAAAAATTTTGATACTGGAATAGGGGAAAATTTATGAAAGTAGATTTAATAAACAAACAGATTGAAGAAACTGATCTGAATCAGTACTTAGTTATTCAAATAGCAGATAATTCTTATGCTTTATCAATTCTTCCGATTAAGGAAATTGTGATTGCTCCGGATGCGACCCCTATGCCAAATTCACCTGAATTTGTAAGAGGATTGATAAAATTACGTCAAAATATTATTACCCTTATTGATTCCCGGAAACGATTAGGATTTCGTTCGCTTCTTGAACTAGGTAAAGATTTATTTCTGATGCTACAAGAAAGGAAGCAAGATCATATCAACTGGCTTCAAACACTTTATTTATCAGTAGAAAAAGATGAAGATTTTAATTTAACAACTGATCCGCACGCTTGTGCCTTTGGAAGATGGTATGACAATTATAAAACTGACAACTATGGATTTGAAGTATATTTACGGCAATTTGATGCACCACATAAGCGGATTCATGCAATAGCAAAGCGTGTACTAAAAGAAAAAGAGTTGAACGGAAAAAATGCTGCTTTAAAGATTATTGAACAAGTGAAAAATACTGATCTGAAAGCAATGATAGATTTATTTGATAGCTCAGAGCAAGCAATTAAAGAAGCACACAGAGAGCTTGCAATAATATTATTGCACGACAATTCGATAGTAGCAATTACAGCTGATAACGTTTCGAATATTGTTAATTTTGAAAAAGATCAAATACAGCAATCTGAATTAAGTCAAAAAAACCGCTTTTTGAAAGGTTCAGTTAATATTAACGGCGAAATTATATTAGTTATAGATATAGATAAATTTGTTAATTATTAGTTTATTTTCGTTTTTTATTGCAAAGGAGGCTGTTGCCTCCTTTTTTTATTTTATCGAGGAATTCAATAATTTGAATAAGAGGCAAAAAATTAGTAATTTTGTTAGTTATAAAATTATCAGTATGGAACGAAAATGTCCTTATTAGGTAGCTTAAATATCAAGCAAGCATTTATAGAAGACGAGATGAAAAGCTCGTATTTGGATTATTCAATGTCAGTAATTGTATCTCGTGCGTTACCAGATGTGCGAGATGGATTGAAGCCGGTTCATCGCAGAATATTGTATGCGATGAATGAAATGGGTCTACTGCCAAACCGAGCTTATAAAAAGTCAGCCAGACTTGTGGGTGAAGTATTAGGTAAATATCATCCACACGGTGATTCTTCTGTATATGAAGCTATGGTACGAATGGCACAAGATTGGGCGATGCGTTATCCGCTTGTTGACGGACAGGGGAATTTTGGTTCGATAGATGGAGATTCTGCTGCTGCAATGCGTTATACAGAAGCCCGAATGGCACATATAGCAATTCATATGTTAAGAGATATAGATAAAGACACTGTTGACTTTCAGCCCAATTTCGATGATTCTTTGAAAGAACCTGTTGTATTGCCAACTGTAATTCCTAATCTGCTACTAAATGGTGCAAGTGGTATCGCGGTTGGGATGGCAACAAATATTCCGCCTCACAATATTCGTGACGTAATTAATGCCCTTCACGCACTAATAAAAAATCCGGAAATTACAGTAGAAGAATTGATAAAGTATTGCCCTGCTCCTGATTTTCCGACAGGAGGAATAATCTATGGATACCAAGGTGTTCGTGATACATATCTAACAGGACGCGGAAAGATAATTATCAGAGCAAGGGCATCATTTGAAGAGAACAGAACTGGTAAAACTTCGATAATTGTAACTGAAATTCCTTACCAAGTAAACAAAGCTGCACTGATTGAAAAGATCGCTGATCTTGTTCGCAATAAGATAATTGATGATATTTCTGATATTCGGGATGAATCTGACCGAGACGGATTAAGAATTGTAATAGAACTTAAACGCGAAGCAACGCCAAAGGTTGTATTGAACAATTTGTATAAACACACAAATATGCAGGTAACATTTGGAGCAAATATGCTTGCACTAGTCAAGGGAAGACCTAAGGTATTAAATTTGCTCCAAATAATGAAACACTTCCTCAATCATCGCGTTGAGATTGTTGTTCGTAGAACGCAATTTGAGCTTATAGCTGCTGAAAAAAGAGCACATGTACTGGAAGGCTTCATTATTGCCCTTGACAATTTAGATGACGTAATTGCTCTTATTCGTGCGGCAAAGGATCCACAAACAGCATCAGAGCAATTGCAAAGCCGGTTTAATTTGACTGAAATACAAGCAAAAGCGATATTAGATTTAAGATTACAAAGACTTACAGGCTTAGAAAGAGAAAAAATACAGCAGGAATATCGGGATATTTTGCAATTAATTGAAAAATTGAAAGCTATTCTTGCAAGCAAAGAACTTCAAATGCAAATTATATATGACGAACTGAAGGAGATTCTGGATAAATATGGAGACGAGAGACGCACTGAGATAATTCCGGACTCTGAAGATATGTCCTATGAAGATTTAATTGCAAATGAAGAGATGGTTGTATCGATCACTCATCGCGGTTTTATTAAAAGCACTCTTGTATCGAATTACCGGAGACAGAATAAAGGCGGTCGTGGAATAAAAGGTGCTTCGACATATGAAGATGATTTTGTAGAACACGTTTTCCAAACTTCTTCTCATCACTATTTATTGTTTTTTACAAATAAGGGACGCTGTTATAGAATAAAAGTTTGGGACATACCTGAAGCAAGTCGTCAAGCAAAGGGACGATCACTTGCGAACTTAATTCAAATTCAGAATGATGAAAAAGTAACGGCTTATTGTCCTGTTAAGAATTTTGACGAGAATCATTATATAATGATGGCAACGAAAAATGGAATAGTAAAAAAAGTAGAACTAAATGCTTTCGCAAATGTTCGTCAAAGTGGAATAATAGCAATAAATTTAGATGAAAATGATGAGTTAATTAGTGCAAGATTGACTGATGGAGCTTCAGATATAATATTAGGTACTAATAATGGCATAGCTTGCCGCTTTCGTGAAACAGACGTTCGTTCTATGGGCAGAAGTGCTATGGGTGTTACTGGAATTAATCTTGATGACAATGATTACGTGAATTCAATGATAGTAATTAATAGAAACGATGTGCAAGTGCTTGTAGTATCTGAAAATGGCTATGGGAAACGAACAAAATTTGAAGATTTCAGGCTAACCCGACGCGGAGCAAAAGGTGTTATTTCGATGAATGTTACAGATAAAACGGGCAAAGTTGTTCGGTTACTTACTGCCTCAGATTTAGACGACTTAATTGTAATAACTCAAAAAGGTATTCTGATTCGTCAGCCTGTTTCTGCCATACGGACAATAGGGCGAAATACGCAAGGAGTGAAGCTAATTCGTTTGGACGAAGGGGATAAAATAGCTGACGTTACAATAGTTATGCACGAAAATGATGAAAACGATGAACAAGAAACCGGAATAATTGTAGACGACGGACAAGAAAGATTGCTATAATTTTGATTTTTCGTAGTTTAATAATATTTTTGGGGTACACGTTACCCCTTTTTTTATGCAAAAAATAAGAAAAATAGTGCAATCATCAAGGAATTCAAGCATTATACAATTTGATAACGGCTCGAATGTAGAAGTCAATAATGA